>CAMWXA010000380.1 GCA_947178035.1 uncultured Lachnospiraceae bacterium
TTGTGATACAAAAGCTGGATTCCCGACTTTTTCAGGATTTTCCCCGATGCGTCCAGATCCTTTGCAAGCCCTTTCACCGCGTTGATGTCAGAGTAGTCAAAACGGTACATCCCCGTTATCACAACCTTGTCTGTGCCAAACTTTTTGGCCTCCGCGATCACTGCATCCGGGTCCCTTTTGATACTTCCAAGATCCTCATGGACACTCACTGCAGCCAGCCCTGTGTCACGAAGCATTCCGCTCCAGTCAAGGTTTCCGCCCTTTCCGACCGGCATCCCCGCTGCCTTCGTCATCGTCCTCACCAGAAATGATGTCGGCTTGATCATGAAGCCGTTCAGCTCAATGCCATCGTACCCTGCTGCCTTTATCGCCTTTAGCGTCTCTCTCGCCTGCGCCTCATTTTTGGTGACAGTCCCCAGCATAATCTGCTGTACCGCTTTTTTTGTCATATACTCACACTCCCACCCTGCTCTATATATTTGCCAAAAACTCCAGGCTGGGCTTTGCCTCGCGCTCCTGCGTCGCGCGGTCGACCGCGATCAGTCCGAATTTCATGGAAAAGCCCTTCTGCCACTCAAAGTTATCCATCAGCGACCAGTACATATATCCGATGACCGGAATCCCTTCCCGAATACACGCAGCCACACCGTCCGTCGCGCACCCGATAAACGCCACGCGCCTCGTGTCGTCCTCCGTCGCAATGCCGTTTTCCGTGACCATAATCGGCATCTCAATACCGTTTGCCCGAAACTCCTCAAAGACACGCCGGATCACATGTCCCAGCGCCTCCGGGTAATACTCGTAGTCCATCTGGGTTGTCTCCGCCCCCTGCGGAACCGGCAAAATACCATCCGCACCGATGAGCGACCGCGAATAATTCTGCAGACCAAAGAAATCGTCCTCCGCAATATAAGGAACATAATGTGAAAATTCTTCCTTCCACTCGCGGGCTGCATTCTCCTGCCCGCCATCGACCGCCTGAATATCATGAAGCGAGAGCGACAAGCCGATCTGCAGCTCTGGCTTTACTGCTTTCATCGCTTTTTTGGCAGCCTGATGCGCTTTCATGACAAGGATATCACCGCAGGCCGTTCTTCCCGACACAAACGTCTGCGGCTCCTCCGTGCCAAACACTTCCCTGTTTTCCTGTTTCTGTATCTGCATGTTTTCCATCATCTTGTTAAAATTCATCCCGACCTGCGCAGTGCCCTCCAGATCAGCCTGCTGCGCCTGACTCATCTTCGCCATCATCTGTCTCTTGTACCGCTCTTCGATCGCCGCCACCTGCAGTCCCATATTGGCCTCGTTGATTGTGACAACATACCCCATCAGATCCCCCAGACGCTCCACCACATATCGGCAGTATTCTGCAAACGCTTCGATCGTGTGCTCGCTCTCCCAGCCGCCTTTTTTGATCAACCACACTGGGGAAGTAAAATGCATCATCGTAACAATCGGCGTGATCTTGTTGGCATGGCAGCACTCCAGCACCTTTCTGTAGTGTGCGATCTCCGACTCGTCAAACACTCCCTCCTCAGGCTCAATGCGCGCCCACTCAATCGAAAACCGGTATGCCGTAAGCCCCGCCTGTGCCATCAGCCGGATATCCTCCTCATATCTGTGGTAGTGGTCCACCGCGTCCAGCGACGGCTCGTTAAACGTGCTGTGTGCCATATGCTCCATCGCCCAGTAATCACTGTGAATATTATTTCCTTCCACCTGATGTGCTGCTGTAGCAGCTCCTATCAAAAAATCACTTGAAAATTTGCTCATAAATCCTTTCCCCCTGTTTTATCCCTGCTTTATTCCTACTCTATTCCTGTTTTACTGGTATCTGATTCAATGCTGCGTTAATCTGCTGCAGTTTTTCCGGTTCCAGCTCCATGCCTCCCTGCTGAAGCAGTTTCTTTAAGGGCTGTCTGGCAATTATCTGCTGCATTGCCTCCGGTATCGCCACGCCTTCTCCCATTCCTCCTGCTGCCTTCCCTGTCATCTGGCTTGTGATACCTGCAAGAAATGCAGCCCCCTGCTCCGTAGCCTGTATCTCCGCCATCGTGCTGTTGATCGAGAGAAATCCTGCTCTGTCCTCCCCGTTTTCCTCCGGCGCGTCAAACCAGTTTTTCACCTTGTCAAGCGATATGAAATACGACGGATTGGGCGTATCCACTTTCTCGATCTCCATACTGTCCTCATATGCGCCGCTGACTGCCCGGATTCTGTGCTTTTGACTGATTGGAACATTGAAGCGGAACACATGCTGCCCCTCCTGCTCCTCAAACAGCTCATCATCCACATACAGCGCAATCTTATCTAGGTTGGAGTATATCTTGATTTCCGTCACATCCTCCACCCTGTCATGGTATCTGCTCCCGCACAGATGGACAAACTTCTCCTCGCTCCACCATGCCTTGTAGATATAAAAGGCATCTTTTTTCTGCCTGCGGTCAAACGTGACAAGCCCCTTATGGTTTTTGCCGGGATCGCCCGCCTCGTCCCTTCCAGCCGCCGCAAACTCAAACATATTCCACACATAAGTTCCCCACAGATACGGTCTTGCCGCAAACATTTCCAGCATATGCTCATGATAGACCGCCTGATAGCTCTCCGTGTAATCTCCCTTTTCCGGCCTGGGCGACTGCAGCGTGATGACAGAATCCGCGCCGTACTCCGTCAGTCCGATCGCTGTGTCAGGATACTTCGCATGAAAATCATCAAAAAATCTGTCATTGTCCTCCACATCACCCACATACCAGCCGTAGTACAAATTATAACCGCGGATATCCGGAAGTGTGACCAAAGGACTGTCCGTCTCTAACAGAAACAGATTCGCCATCGCGGAAACCCGCGTATGATCCATTTCGTGCACCAGATCGTTTAAGATTCTGTGATTTTCCATCAAATCCTCAGTGACACCTTGGAGCGATATCTCATTTGACAGCGCCCAGCATACGATTGACGCGTGATTGTAGTTCTGCGTGATCAGTTCCCGCATCTGCTGGACAGTGTTCTCCCTTCCACCGTCCATATGGACAGTGATGTATGGAATCTCCGCCCACGCGATGATTCCTTTCTCATCACAGAGCTCATAGAAATACTGGTCATGCTGATAATGTGCCAGACGAATGGAATTTGCCCCCATGGAAAGAATCAGTTCCATATCCTCCGCATGCATCTCTCTTGTGAGGGCATTCCCCACCCCGAGTCTGTCCTGATGGCGCGAGACTCCGTGCAGCGGATAACGCCTTCCATTCAGGAAAAATCCCTCTTTTGCGTCAAATCGGAATTCCCTGCAGCCAAACCGGTCCGCAACCGAATCCACTGCCCTGCCATCTCTGTATAATGTCGCTCTCGCTTCATAGAGATAGGGATCGCACACACCGTCCCACTTATGTACTTTCAGCAAGTCCAGGCTGCCCTTTCCATATATTTTCCCGCCGCGCTTTTCCAGTTCAAGCTCCGTCTCACCGGCACCAGCGACCGATACCACAATCCTGTCAGCATCCCCCACAGAATACGTCTCAAAAATGACTGCCGCATTTTCCCCGTCAACTGACGGCGTAATCTGAAAACCGTTTCCTCCATAATAATCCAGATCAAAGTGCGACGCATCCGTGACGATCAGATAGACATCGCGGTAGATTCCGCCATAGAATGTAAAATCCGCTCTCTGTGGATATACTTTGTCGTTGGGCGCATTGTCAACGAAAACCTCCAGCAGATTTTCAGCCCCGAGCGCATCTGTGACATTTACCCGAAAAGTGGAATAGCCGCCGTCGTGCCTCGCAAGCTCCTTTCCATTCAGCCGGACCTCCGCAGAAGAATTGACACCGCGAAATTCGATGTACACCTGCTGCCCGGGCGCAAACTCTGGCATCTTTAACTGTTTGCGGTAGACGCAGACACCGCGGTAATACAGCTCTGGTCCCGTCTGCCCGTCCTCCGCGTTCCATGTATGCGGAAGATTGATGCTTGTCACTGTTCCCTCTTTTTCAAACTCCCACTGTTCATTGATCTTCTCTGTCACTCTCATTCTCTTCACTCTCCTTATCTGATATCGCCGGCCTTGTTCAGCTCCTTTTCACAGAGCTCTTCCTTCGCGATCTTTTTGGCATCTGCGATACGTTTCTGGACCGCAACCATCTCTGCCTTATCGAGCTTGCAGAAGCGCATTGCGCACAGCGTGCAGATCCATCCGATCATCGCCAGACCATACTTTAGGAACATTGTCATCCAGAATACACCGCTGGTCGCCTCATCCCCGGGCTGCGGAAGTGTCGTCGTATAGCCGATCAGCGCAGCGCACGCCGTGGCAATCGCTGCCGAGAAAGAGGAGACAATCTTGTCAATCAGGCTGTATGTACCCGTCACAACCGCCGGGACAAATTTTCCGCTCCTGTCGAGCTCATAATCGATAATGTCCGACATAAAGGAAACATCCGCCGTCGTCACACACATCATGCACCCGTTTGAAACCAAAGTCAACAGCACATAGAAC
>CAMWXA010000381.1 GCA_947178035.1 uncultured Lachnospiraceae bacterium
ATGTATTACATCGATAAGGGATTCTTTAATTGATTTTACCGAGGGGATACATATATGAACTGCAATACGAATCGAATCTTTGATGAACTAAAGCTGCTTATTGACAAATCCGCACTGCTATGGCTGATATTTATGACGGGTGTGTCACTTATAATCGGTCTTCTATGTGTCGCTGGTGCACTGCCACCTGCAGCGCTCTGGGCACTGGTATGGATTCTTCCGTCAGCAATCTCTTTGTGGATTGTCGTGTGCTGCTATCACAAAAAAGTAAAAATGCTTGCCCAAAAGCAGCAGATTTCCATGATGGCCTATCATGCAAAACAGGTTTTAGAGCACCTGCAGCGGCAAATTCCTGACACACTGATCACCGACAGCAAGATTAAGATACGCTATCTTGCCCGCCATGGCATTGATATTGATGCTGCTCTGGCAAGGCTCGGACACAATGTGGAGAAATACAATGAATTGGCGATGGCATTTCTAAAAAACAGTGATAAATACGAAGATACACTCTATGACCTGATGCAGGCTGACACGCTGATGCAGTATGGTGCAAGTGCCCATATCCTGAGAGTCAAAGCAAATGAACTGGGATTGATCAATCTCACGGATACCGCTTTTTTCCACGAGATAGAGTCCTACGCAGGTGAATTGGATGTGATACGCGCCAATTGGAAAAAACTCTCTTTCGAGCTCGATGAAGCCTATGGTCTTCTGAGCGAATACATAAAATCACTCGGTCTAAAAGACGATGCCATTGATCAGGACGGAAATCATATGTCTTTTAAAAAATGGGGAGAACAACTTCAGGAGGCCTTTCAGGCCCTTGAGACTTATGACACACAAAAGGCAAAAACAATATTGAATGAACTTGTCAAATTCCCAATTGACTCCGATATCACAAAAGCACTAAAAAACATTATTTCCAATATTGATGAAATGATGGCTGTTTAATAAATATTTTCCCAACTTAAAAAACCGACCGCTAAACCGGTCGGTTTTTTTAATTACCTATTCTATCAAACACCTTCATGCCTGAAAAAGGTCATTCTCCATCAAACAACGCCTTCTCCAGTTCCACAATATCATCCGCATTCGGCGTATATACATTGCCATCAAGCTCAATCCGCACAGTCATTGACTCAGGTTCACTGTACTGTACCTCGGCAAGAACGATCTCCATGCTGCTCTTGAAATCAAGAAACACTGCTGCCATCATCTCTTCCTCTGTGGGTGGTTCTGACGCGTCTCTCCACTCTTCCGCCAATACTACCATATTGTCCTGATGCAATGCCAGCGCTGGCTTAAAAATATTCATTTTTTCATAGGATACCGTCACAATATAGGAACCATCGCTCTGCTTCTCTGCACTTTCAACCGTATACCGCACCTTCGCAAGCATATCCATATATACCTGGCGAAACTCCTCCTTGTATTCATCGGACACACCAAGTCTGTTGCAGAATACACCTACTCCCGTATCAATTCCCTGCTCATAGAGTGTCTGTGCCGCTTCCTCATTTCCCAGCTTGATCTCCACAAAGGCGCTTGAATCGTTTTTGTAAGACGTATCCAAAAGCGCCTGCAGATAAGTCTTAACGCTTGTGTCTGATGTACAGCCGCAAACCATTCCGGCCATCAATATGCTTATAAACAAAAACAAAAATTTTATGATTCTATTGTTCAATATTGTATGTTTCATTTCCGTCTCCAATTAGCTGCGCCCCTGTGCATAAATGCCAAAACGCATATCCCGCTCTGGTGAGATATGCGCTCTGTAACCATATCATTATCCTTACAGTTCTACCTTGTCAAGATGCCAGATCTCATCTACATACTGCTGGATTGTTCTGTCAGAAGTAAACTTTCCAACCTTTGCCACATTGAGCATCGCACTCTTCGCCCATCCGGTCTTATCCTTGTAAGCGATCTCCACTCTCTTCTGCGCATCTGCATAGGCATGGAAATCTTTTAAGATAAAATAGCGGTCCGCTTTGTCTGTATCCAGTGTATTGAGCAGAGAATTGTAGAGACTCCTAAAGAGCTCCTTGTCATCTGCGTAAGTGCCGTCCACAAGCTGGTCCACCACTCTTCTGATCACAGCATCACTGTTATATATATCCATCGGATTGTAGCCGCCGTTGTTCTCATAATTGATCACCTCGTCTGAGCTCAGTCCGAAGATAAATGCATGTTCATTGCCGACTTCCTCAACAATCTCCACATTGGCGCCATCCATCGTGCCAAGCGTCAACGCACCATTGAGCATGAACTTCATATTGCCTGTACCGCTTGCTTCCTTGGATGCTGTAGAAATCTGCTCAGAAATATCTGCCGCTGCAAAGATCAGCTCTGCATTGGACACTCTGTAGTTCTCGATAAATACCACCTTGATGCGGTTCCTGACAATCGGATCATTGTTCACCTTGTCTGCCACCGCATTAATCAGCTTGATTGTAAGCTTTGCATTCTTGTAGCCTGCTGCCGCCTTCGCACCAAAGATAAAGGTTCTTGGATAGAACTCCATTTCCGGATTTGCTTTCATCTCATTGTACAGATGCATCACGTGCAGTATATTGAGCAGCTGTCTCTTGTACTCATGAAGTCTCTTAACCTGCACATCGAAAATGGAATCTGGATCAACCGTAATCCCATTGTGCTCCTTGATATATTTTGCCAGGCGTACCTTGTTCTTGCGCTTGATTTCCATAAACTCCTTCTGCGCATCAGGATCATCTACATATTTGGTGATGCCGTCGATCACTGGAAGATCCACAATCCAGTCTTCGCCGACCTTCTCTGTAACCCAGTCTGCGAGCAGCGGATTCCCGTGCAGCAGGAAACGTCTCTGTGTGATGCCATTTGTCTTGTTATTGAATTTCTGCGGGAACATCTCGTAGAAATCCTTGAGCTCCTGGTTCTTGAGAATCTCTGTGTGAAGTCTCGCAACGCCGTTTACACTATAGCCTGCAACGATTGCCATATGCGCCATCTTAACCTGTCCGTCTGCAATGATTGCCATCTTCTTAATCTTGTCAGCTGGCTCTGCATATCTGTTTACAATGTCAAGCAGGAATCTGCGGTTAATCTCCTCGACAATCTGGTAAATTCTTGGAAGCAGTCTCTGGAACAGGTCTACCGGCCACTTTTCAAGCGCTTCCGCCATGATTGTATGGTTTGTGTATGCACAGGTCTTTGTCGTGATCTCCCATGCCTCATCCCACTCCAGGCGGTAATCATCAAGCAGTATCCGCATCAGTTCGGCAATTGCCACTGTCGGGTGTGTATCGTTTAACTGGAATGTCACTTTCTCATAAAATTTATGGATATCGTCATGCTTTGACATATATTTCTCGATTGCTGTCTGCACAGATGCAGAGATAAAGAAATACTGCTGTTTTAAGCGAAGCTCCTTACCGGAAATATGGTTGTCATTCGGATAAAGCACCTCAACAATATTTCTTGCAAGATTCGTCTGCTCCACAGCCTTCTGGTAATCACCTTTGTCAAAAGAGTCCAGACTAAAGCAGTCCATCGGCTCTGCGTCCCAGATTCTAAGTGTATTGATTATACCATTGCCATATCCAACAACGGGAAGATCATACGGCACAGCCTTGACAGACTGGTAATTTTCCTGATACCAGATCAACCTGCCATCCTCTTCCCTGCAGGCTGTATTTCCGCCAAATTTGATAACTTTTGTGTACTCTGGACGTCTCAGCTCAAACGGATTTCCATCCCGCAGCCAGTCATCTGGAACTTCCTTCTGGAATCCATCCCTGATCTCCTGCTTAAACATACCATAGCGATAGCGGATACCACATCCATATGCAGAATAGCCGAGTGTGGCAAGCGAGTCAAGAAAACATGCTGCAAGCCGTCCCAGACCGCCGTTTCCAAGCGCTGCATCCGGCTCCTGGTCTTCGATCACATTGATGTCAAGCCCAAGCTCCTCCAATGCCTCTGAAAATTCCTTGTACGCCATAAGATTGATCATATTGTTGCCAAGCGCACGCCCCATCAGAAACTCCATGGACATGTAGTACACTGTCTTAGGATCCTTTGCATCGTAGGCTGCCTGTGTCTTGAGCCAGTTGTCCACGATGTTATCCTTCACTGCAAAGGCTACTGCCTGAAAAATCTGCTGTTCTGTAGCCTCCTCCAAGGTCTTTCTGTACAGTGTCTTGACATTGTACAACACGCTCCTCTTAAACATTTCTTTGTCAATTATTGGCTTTTTTGGCATTTCGTTACCTCTCCTTTTAACCTGTGCCCGGTTTCTTAAAAGTATCTTTCTGATTCTACTCCAAGGATTCTGAACACGTGATTTTGTTAATTTTTTGCGATATTTAAATAATTCTGCTCTCATTCTTAATATTATATCATACTCTGTCAAATCTTTAAATAATTAATTCATCAAAATGGATATTTTTTTGTTACTGTTCACTCCGTTCCAGTAACAGGCAAAAATCCATGCAAAAATTGCAA
>CAMWXA010000382.1 GCA_947178035.1 uncultured Lachnospiraceae bacterium
CTGCAGAGCCGCTTTCTCTTCCTCAATCGTATTTCTGACATGATTTCGCTCAGCTTTAATGTTCTCAATATCTGCGTTCGCTGCATCCAGCTGTTCCTTCGCCGCCTTTAGCTTTTGTTCCAGTTCCTCAATTTCCCTTCGCCGTCCCAGCAGGTTGGAATTGTTCTTGAAAGCACCTCCGCTGATTGCCCCTCCTGGCACAAGAAGCTCTCCTTCCAGTGTAACCATTCTGACACTGTAATTATATTTTTTTGCAATGTTGACTGCATTGTCGATATGATCAACCACAACAATTCTTCCAAGCATCGTCTTGGCCACATTTTTGTACCTTGCATCGGTCCGCACAAGAGAATCAGCCAGGCCGATTGCGCCTTTTTCATTCAGCACATTCGCCATCTTGAACTCCTGCGGTCTCGTGATACTGGTCAGCGGCAGAAACGTGGCACGCCCAAAACGGTTCTTTTTCAAAAAACCGATCATTTTCTTAGCTGTCTCCTCATCCTCCGTGACAATATTCTGTATACTTCCGCCGAGCGCTGTCTCAATTGCCGTCTCATACTCCTTATCGACCTTTATAATGTCTGCCACAACACCGATGATACCTTTGTTGTGTTCCTTCTGTTCCATAATCTTTTGGATACTGTTTCCATAGCCCTCGTACCGTTCTGTCAGATTGGAAATCGTATCAAGCTGGGACTTGCACCGCTGATAACCAGCCTGACTTTCCCGAACCTCATTATCCTTATTGGTCAACCGTTCCCGGAACGTCTGGCTCTGTTCCTCCAACGCAGCCAGATGGGTGTTGACCGCGGCAATCTGGTCGCTGATGCTCTGAAATTCTTCCTGCAGTGCCTTGATCTCAGCATCGCGCTCTGCCTCATCACTCCTGGCACGCAAAAGCCGTGAGTTTAACTCCGCCTTTCGAATGCGCAGCTGTTCCATCATTGTGTCAAAGCTGCTCATTTTCGATTTGATGGTTGCCCTCTCGTTCAGCATGGCGATGATCTGATTCTTATCTTCCTCTATTGCCGCATTCAGTGTTTCGATACGCTGCTGAACTTCCGCAAGTGCTCCCTTTGCCTCATTTCTCTCTTTCTCCAGTTCCGCTGCCTTCGCATCCAGAACAGTCTTATTTTCGAGAATTTTAGCGCGCTCACCTTCCTTGCCGGCAATCTGTTCCTGTATCGCAGTTATCCTTTCGCGAAAGTGTTGTTCATTTCCCTTCGCACCTTTGATCTGCTCTTTTAATACATTGATCTCCCCCTCGAGTTTCCCGCGTGTGACACTCGCATCTGTCAATGCATTTCTGGTACATTCAATCTCCTGCTCCAATTCTTCGATATGTGTCTGAATCTCGTCATACTCGACCTTTATCTTGTCATATAGCTGTGTAGTGCTATTGTAATCCTCCTCGGCGATTTTATAACTGCCTTCGATTCCGTCAAGCTGCTCTGTCAGCTTCTTATTCTCCAGGAGAAATACATTGACATCATATTCTTTGAGTTCTTCTTTTTTCTTTAAGTATATCTTCGCCTTATCGGACTGCTTTTCCAAAGGTTCTACCTGTTTTTCAAGCTCACTCAGGATATCCTTTACGCGCACCAGATTATTTTTTTCATCCTCGAGCTTTTTTTGTGCTATGGCTTTTCTTTTTTTGAATTTTACGATACCGGCCGCCTCGTCAAAGAGCTCACGTTTTTCCTCGGGCTTACCGCTTAAGATCTTTTCAATCTGACCCTGCCCAATGATCGAGTAACCCTCTTTGCCAATACCAGTGTCATAAAAAAGTTCATTTACATCCTTCAAACGACAGGGAGTACCATTGATGGAATACTCACTTTCGCCTGAACGATATAAACGCCTTGCCACAGTCACTTCCTGATAGTCAATCGCAAGCTTGTGGTCTGCATTGTCAAAGGTGATTCCTACATATGCATAGCCCAGAGGCTTTCTGAGTTCTGTCCCGGAAAAGATGACATCCTGCATGGATTCTCCGCGCAGCTGCTTGATGCGCTGTTCGCCGAGCACCCACCGCACTGCATCCGCTACATTGCTCTTTCCAGAGCCATTCGGGCCCACAATGCCTGTAATTCCCTGATGGAATTGAAACACGATTTTATTTGCAAAGGATTTAAAACCCTGCACCTCTATACTCTTTAAATACATTCCTTCCCCCGCTGTATGCCGCTATTTCTGCCTTTTATTTTTTTGAGCGCTTCATATGCAGCCTGCTGCTCGGCCGCTTTTTTTGTTCTTCCCACACCAGAACCAATCAGCTTATCATTCAGATATGCCTCGACATGAAACTGTTTGTCATGGTCAGGACCTGTCTCATCCACCAGCTCATATCTCAGCTGTGCTGTGTTTTTCTTCTGTATTTCTTCCTGAAGAAGTGTCTTACTATCCATAAATAAAATCTTATCCTCCAGGTCTGAAAGCACAAACCGATAGATAAACTTCTTGGCATACTCAATGCCGCCATCAAGAAAAATGGCACCAATCACTGCCTCCATAACATCGGATATAATGGAATCTCTTTTCCTTCCTCCGGTTGACTCCTCACCCTTGCCAAGCAGTATGTAAGAATTTAGATTGATATCTCTTGCACAGTAGGCAAGCGCCGGCTCACATACCATGGACGCGCGCAGCCTCGTCAGCTGTCCCTCCGGCATGTCTTTATTTTCGTTGAACAAAAATTCGCTGGACACAAGTTCCAGCACAGCATCCCCTAAAAATTCCAGTCGCTCATAATTGTTCAGTTTGTTGATTTTCTGCTCGTTGGCAAAAGAACTGTGTGTCAATGCCTGTCTCAACAGTGTCACATCCTGAAACTGATATCCTATTTTTCCCTGCAGTTCCTGCAGAGCCTCTTTCCTATTTCGCATTTTTTACTCCTATTCACGGCTTCGACCACCAGATACAGACAGCCTCTCTGCCCTGTATCATTGTACGATTGACGTCCGTGTGCATAAATAAGAAGCCCCTTACAAAGGGCTTCTTGCTCTTTCTATCCACTCGACAGCCTCTCGCACTGTCGTTATTTTTTCCAGACCTTCTGTCGGTATCTGAAGCCCTGTCGCTTCCTCCACACCTCTCAATATCTGGTACAAATCCAGAGAATCGGCCCCCAAATCTGTGAGAAACGTCATATCCATCTCGATTTCATCGGGATCCATGCCCAAAACGGCGGCAGCAACCTTCTTCAAAGCTTCAAATTCCATCTGTTCATTCCTCTACTCATCCTATAAAATAATTTCATAACTGTTTCGTTCTTAAACAGTTATAAAAATCTTTTCTTTAATCTTCTGATTGATTTTCTGTTCCTTAAAGGTTACACACTGCAGAATGGAATTCTTGATCTCGACTGCCTTGGAGCTTCCGTGCGTCTTGACCACAAGTCCATTCAACCCCAACAAAGGTGCCCCGCCATACTCGTCCAGGCTAAAAGCCTTTAATGTCTGCCTGAGTGCAGGCTTTACCAGAAGTGCACCAATTTTACTTCTGAGAGAAGTCATCATACACGCCTTCACTTTCTTGATCAATGTAGCACCAACACCCTCATACAGCTTCAAAATAATATTCCCGGCAAACGCTTCACACACAATCACATCTGCATAACCTGTGGGAATGTCTCTCGCTTCAATGCTTCCTATAAAATTAATCTCCGGACAATTCTTCAGCATCGGAAAAGTCTCTTTCACAAGCGCATTTCCCTTCTCCTCCTCTGCGCCGATATTGACGATCGCTACCTTGGGATTTGCTATCCCCATTACACTCTCCATATACACAGAACCCATCTTTGCAAACTGCACCAGATGGGATGGTCTGGCATCCACGTTGGCGCCACAGTCAATCAGCAGGGAACAGCCTGTCTCCGTAGGAATCAGCGGCGCAAGGGGCGGGCGTTCAATTCCTTTGATTCTTCCTACAATCAGCTGTCCTCCGACAAGCACGGCACCGGAACTTCCCGCTGAGACAAATGCATCACAGGTACCGTTCTTCACCAGATTGAGTGCTACCACGATTGAGGAATCTTTCTTTTTCCTGATTGCCATCACCGGAGGTTCCGCTGTCTCAATCACCTCTGTGGCATTTACGATTTCAATCTGCTCTTTATTGTAAGTGTACTGCACTAGTTCTTTCTTAATCTCTTCCTGTCGACCTGTCAGATATACTTTAATTTTGCCGTTTTCATTGACAGCCTCCACAACGCCCTTCACGATCTCAACAGGGGCATTATCGCCACCCATGGCATCCACTGCTACTTTTGTCATTTCTTCCATTGCCATAATCCTCCATTTATATAAATATACTAAACCTACCGCCAAAAATCAAGAGGAATTGCAAGACAGCTGCAAAAACAATTGCTGTCATGTTACTGTTCACTCCGTTCCAGTAACAGGCAAAAATCCATGCAAAAATTGCAA
>CAMWXA010000383.1 GCA_947178035.1 uncultured Lachnospiraceae bacterium
TTTGCAAAAGAAGTGCTGGATTTATCATTTTATCCGACGATTTTGCTGTTCACGCCGGTCTGTAGAAGCGCTCTGAACGTATCATCGACCCGTTTGATTTTGTCAACGGGTAATCCGGGAAATGTCGTAGCGACTTTTGGTAATTTTGTGGGCGGCGGCGATTTGGTTATCGGTATTGTTGTATTCATCATCTTGATTATCGTGCAGTTTGTCGTGATCAACAAAGGTTCTGAGCGAGTTGCCGAGGTTACAGCGAGGTTTACGCTGGATGCTATGCCAGGTAAACAGATGGCAATCGATGCGGATCTAAACACGGGTGCCATCACAGATGCGGAAGCGAAGGTTCAGAGAGAGAAGCTTCAGCAGGAAGCAAGCTTCTTCGGTTCTATGGACGGTGCTGTTAAGTATGTAAAGGGAGATGCGACAGCAGGTCTGATTATAACTTTTGTTAATATTATTGGCGGTATCATTATGGGTGTAGTGCGGCAGGGGATGGATATTGGCGCCGCAGCAGATAAATTTACAATCCTTACAATAGGTGATGGTCTGGTTAGCCAGATTCCTTCACTTCTTATTTCATTGTCGACAGGTATTCTTGTCACAAAGGGATCGAAGGAGGCAGACTTTGGTACAGTGCTTGTCAACCAGCTTTTTGGTATACCAAAGGTATTGTACATGGTAGGTGCAGTGCTTGCGTTCCTGGGATTGGTAACACCGCTGAATCCTTTGATTTTTGTTATTCTGGGTATTATTTTTATCGTGTGTGGGCGTATGATCGCCTCTACGATTGAAACAGCGAGCATTGAGGCGGAGACTGATACAGAGGAGGATACTGCGGACGAGATTCGCAGGCCCGAAAATGTCACTTCGCTGCTGCAGGTTGATCCCATCGAGTTAGAGTTTGGCTATGGTATTATACCGCTTGCGGATGTTAATCAGGGCGGAGACCTGTTGGACCGTGTTGTTATGATACGTAGACAGATTGCGCTTGAGCTCGGTACAGTTGTGCCGATTATTCGTCTGCGTGATAACATTCAGCTGAACCCGAATCAGTACATTATTAAGATAAAAGGTATTCAGGTAAGTGAAGGCGAAATTTTATTTGATCACTATATGGCGATGAATCCGGGCTTTGTGGAGGAGGAGATATCAGGGATTCCAACCTTTGAACCATCGTTCCATCTGCCAGCAATATGGATTACAGAGAATCAGAGAGAGCGTGCGGAGAGTGTGGGATACACTGTGGTAGACCCACCATCCATCATCGCGACGCACTTGACAGAGATTATCAGACAGTATCTTGCAGATCTGCTTACGAGGCAGGATGTGCAGAATCTTGTCAACAATGTCAAGGAGACAAATCCTTCTCTTGTGGAAGAACTTGTGCCGAAGCTTTTGGGACTTGGCGATATTCAGAAGGTGCTGCAGAATCTGTTAAAGGAAGGTATCTCGGTGAGAGACCTTGTCACAATCTTTGAGACGCTTGCTGACCACGCAGCAGCTACCAGGGATACAGATATCTTGACGGAGTATGTAAGACAGAGCTTAAAGCGTGCCATATCCAACAAGTATTTCCCGATGAATGAAACGACAAGTGTGGTCACATTGGATCCAGGATTAGAGCAGGAAATCATGGGAAGTGTAAAACAGACAGAACAGGGGGCATATCTGACACTTGATCCGGAGAAGACAAAGACAATCATGGCTTCTGTGGAATCGGAGGTAGGAAAACTTGAGAAGCTTGGCAAGAATCCGATTGTGATAACGTCTCCGATCGTCAGGATGTATTTTAAGAGACTGACCGAGGATTATTATAAAGATTTGGTAGTGGTATCTTATAATGAAATTGATTCAAATGTAGAATTACAATCAGTAGGAATGGTGACAGCATGATAATAAAGAAATTTCAGGGGAAAACAAAGGAAGAAGCGCTGGCGAACGCAAAGAGGGAACTTGGCGAGGGCATTGTCGAGATGAACGTCAAGGCCATAAAGGCAAAAGGTATCAAGAGCCTTTTTAAAGGAACAACATTTGAGGTGACAGTCGCCAAGGAAGAAGAGAACGAAAAATACAGTGCAGCTTCAAAGAGTGAAGTACAGAAGGACGGTGTGGCAGTCAGCTTAAGTCAGGGGGCAGCACAGGGGAAGATTATACCAATGAAGCAGACAGAAAAGAAGGAGGCTGCGGTGGAGGACTCAAAGGCATCTGGTGATGCCCTTGCCGTAGGACAGGCAGTTGCAGATGTGCTTGCTGCATTTCCAGCGCAAAAACAAGATGCTGCAAAAGTGGAAGAGGAGAGAGTCAAGGGAAGGACTGCAGCTAGGACAAACGAACCAACCAGGGAAAATCTCAGAGGAAATGGTCTGGAGGAGAAATTGGATAATCTCCAGAATCTAATAGAGAAACAGCTTTCTCAAAAGGAAAATAAACTGCAGGCAAATGAGGCCAAAGACACAGAAGGCGAGAAAAAGGAAGAGAACACAGAGCGTGTAAACTTCTTAAAACTTCTGTATAACAAAATGACTGACAATGAGATTAATGATATGTATGCAAAAGAGATTATCGATGAGATTTACAAGAATTGTAAGGCTGATGTCACGCTGGATTTCATGCTCTCGGAGATCTATCAGAGAATGATTTTGAAACTTGGGAAACCCTATGTTATGGAAGATGATGATAAGAGTCCTAAGGTAGTGTTTTTTGTGGGACCTACGGGTGTGGGAAAGACGACAACCATTGCTAAAATCGCTTCGTCATTCCGACTGGAGCGCAAGAAAAAGGTCGCGCTCCTCACAGCAGATACCTATAGGATTGCAGCAGCGGAGCAGCTCAGAACATATGCCAATATTTTGGAAGTTCCGTTCAGGGTTGTGTACACAGCGAAAGAAATTGCAGATGCTGTGGAAGATTTTAAGGAGTACGATTACATATTGGTGGATACGACAGGACACTCACCGAACAATGAGGCGCAGTGTGAGAGTATGGGGGATTTGCTCCATTCTGTCGATGACAAAGCTTCCAAAGAAGTATTTCTTGTATTGTCTGCCTCCACAAAATATAAAGACCTGGTGAAGACAGCTGATATTTACAAAGAAATTACGGACTATAAGCTAATATTTACGAAACTTGACGAGACGTCCACATTAGGGGATATTTATAACCTGAAGCTTTATACGGGTGCGACACTTTCTTATGTGACGTGTGGTCAGAATGTACCAGACGATATTGAGTATTTTAATCCACAGTCAACTGTGAAACAGTTGCTTGGGGGAAGACGTTGATAGGAGGGCAATATATGGTGGATCAGGCTGAACAATTAAGAAATGTGATTAAAATGATTCCAGTACCAAGACCGCTCTCCAGAGTGATAACAGTGACAAGTGGAAAGGGTGGCGTAGGAAAGTCAAATACATCCATAAATCTTGCATGTCAGTTTAAGAAGATGGGGAAGAAAGTCATTATACTGGATGCAGACTTTGGACTGGCGAATATAGAGATTATGTTCGGAACAGTTCCCAAGCACAATCTGTGTGACTTGATTTATCAGGGAAAAAGTATCACGGATATCATCACATGGGGACCTATGGACATAGGTTTTATATCAGGAGGTTCCGGAATTGCCGGATTGTCAAATCTGAGCAGGGATTATTTAAATTATATCATACAAAATCTTGCAAAACTTGATGCAATTGCCGATATTATTATTATAGACACTGGTGCAGGAATCTCTGATGCGGTGTTGGATTTTCTTGTCGCAAGCGGTGAGATATTGGTGGTGGCGACCCCGGAACCCACATCGATTACGGATTCCTATTCCCTTCTGAAGGCATTAAACCGCCATCCACGCTTCTCGAGAGAAGATTCGAAGATTATGGTGATTGCCAACAGGGTATCGAATATGGCGGAAGGCGATGTTATGTACAATAAACTTGAGACTGTAGTAAACCGCTATCTCAAGCTTCCAATCTCATATCTGGGCGCTATTCCGCAGGATTATCATCTCGAACATGCGGTGATGCAGCAGATGCCTGTAAGTATGCAGAGTCCGAATGCAAAATCCTCCATTGCGTATGAGAAGATGGCATATGCTTTGATGGACAAAGAATATGATAAGTCATTAGTAAAAAGAGGAATGGCAGCATTTTTCTCGCATATTGTAGCGGGAAATAAGAAAATGGGGTTAATTGTGTGAAGCTTCACACCAAATAGAATCAGGAGGAGCCTATGATAGAGAAATTCATATCACCTGGTGATAAGATTGAACTAAAATCGACAGTCAGTGTGGTGCTTCCTGATGGGACAGAAGGTGTAAAGACTTACAGAAGTTCGGTATATGACATTTTGGATGATGGGCGACTGGAACTGGTGATGCCACTGGAGCAGACAAGGCTGGTATTGCTTCCGG
>CAMWXA010000384.1 GCA_947178035.1 uncultured Lachnospiraceae bacterium
ATTAAATATTACATGTCAGAATTTGTCGCAGATTCCACAAGTCTGCGAAACAAAAACAGCCTTATAATGCCATAAAAAAGCCTTAAACTGTTTCTATTTTAACACATTTCGTATGGTTTGGCAATAATTTTTAACTAATTTGTAGAAAATGGAAAAAATGATCAAATAAATTTTAAGATAAGGCATACCAAATTTTCTGATTTTATCGTAAAAAAAAGGAAGAAAAAAACATTTAATGGTCACTTTTGGGGTCACAGACATTATGGCTATAGAAAGGAAAGAGATTTATGGCAAGGCATGGTGAAAACATAAGAAAAAGAAAAGATGGACGCTGGGAGGGACGTTATCCAGTATACAGTGTGGAGAAAGGGAAACAGGTTTATTGTTCTGTCTATGGAAAAACGTATGAAGAGGCGCGGGAAAAGCTGACCACTAAAAAAAATCTTTTGAAAAATCAGTCTGGGGATAATGAAAAAATGAATGCACACAGAATTCATTTTTCAGAGAAAATTGTCTTTACAGATGCTGCACAAGAATGGCTTGCGCAGGTCAGGGAAAAGAGAAAGCATTCGACTTACATAAAATATAACTTAATTTATCAAAAACATATTGAGAAACGATTTGAAAATGTTCCTTTGTCTGAAATGACAGATTTCTTTGTGAAAGAAAAGCTGTCTGATACTTTATCAGACAGCGTGCTTAAAAGTGTTTACTGTGTATTAAACCAGATTCTGAAATATGCATCTGTGCAGTATTCCCTTACAATCACTCTGCTGAAAAAAACGGCTTCTGAAAGGCACAGCAGGCCTGTAAAAGTGCTTTCAAAAGGTGAACAGAAACAGCTGATTGCTGTTCTCTATCAGGAGATGGATCTGTACAAAATGGCAGTGCTGTTAGTGCTGTTCACCGGACTGCGGCTGGGGGAACTGTGCGCGCTGAAATGGGCAGACATTGATTTTGAAAATAAAATTCTGACAGTGAACCGGACAGTACAGCGCCTTTATGCAGAAGGGTACAGGACAAAGACGATCCTGATGGAAACAACACCCAAAAGTGAACATTCCAGACGGGAAATACCGCTGTCTGCTGTGTTATTGGAGCTGCTCCTAAAATACCGCAATGGCAGGGAATATGTATTCGGCGGCGACAAGCCAATGGAGCCGAGGACAATGCAGTATCATTTTAAGAAGCTGTTGAAAGAAGCGGATCTGGCTGATACGAATTTTCATGTCCTGCGCCATACATTTTCCACGAACTGTGTCGAGGACGGTATGGATGTAAAGAGCCTGAGCGAGATGCTGGGACATTCGGATGTACAGATTACACTGAACCGCTATGTGCATCCTTCCATGGACACCAAGCGGAGATATATGGACAGCCTGTCGGCATTTTATGGTCAGATTTATGGTCAGGCTGGATAAGAAAAACGCTACAGCTCAGGTGAGTCATGCCTTTTTCGCAGACTTGTGGAATCTGCGACAGCCCGTACTAATATTTATATCTGAAAAACAGCAATTATGCCATAGGTTTTGTTGAGAAACAGGTTTTTTCAAAGAGGTGGGACAATGACCGCAGAGAATACCATTACCAAAACGGTCTGGCAGTACAGCGAGCCGCTGCCGGAGGATACGATGGCATTTTTGAGGGGCATCGCGCAGGATTACAGTAAGATAAAAAAATATGTATACAACAGGTATTCTGGCATCGGCAGCCTGAACCGGCTGACACCCGCATTTGACATCATGAGTGAAGTGCGCGCCAGCGGAATCAGGACGCAGTTAAAACTGCCATCCGCATATTTTTCACCTGCTGTGGTTGATGCCGTTTCAGATATAAAGACAATGTGGGGAATGTTGAAAAACAAGCTCAGGACGCTCATTACAGCAAATGAAAACCTGAGCGGCGATGACCGCATTTATCTGCGGACTGTCCTGAAGCTTGACAATATTTATGCCGCAGTTTTAAACCATGAAGAATATGAAATGCCAAATAAAGCAAAGGGACTTGGCATTGATGTGGAACGCCTGAACCGCCTTCTGTGCAGACTGACAAGAAAATATCTGACCAGACTGGAGTCGGTCAGCACCGATTATTTCAGTATAGCTTCATGTGGCTACGCATACAGGGACGGTGCAATTTTTATTGCATCGAGAACATCAGGACGCCGGATGGAGATTCCACTGAAGGATAACAATATATGTAAGCGCCAGATCCGGCTTTGCATCAGGAAAGATTATGTTGCGCTTGCACTTCCTGTAGAAACGGGCATTAAGAAACATGCAGACTATAATAACACGATTTATGTCCATATCGGTTATCAGGATATGTTTACACTGTCGAATGGAAATGTCTACGGACAGTCATTAGGCAGCATGACGTCCACAGAAACACAGTGGCTGGAGGACAAGAACAGAAGGCGGGCAAAAATGCGCTCGGCATATCAGCAGAGCATAGAATCGGGAGATAAGGAAAAGGCAGACAATATAGAGGAGAACAATCTCGGCACGGAAAAGTATAAAAAGCACAAGGATAAGGAACGGGCAAAGACAGAAATATATATTAATACGGAAATCAACAGGATGCTCGAGTCTGAGAAACCAGGCAGGATTGTCATTACCAGACCTTTGACAGTGGGCAGGACAAAACTTCCGTCAAAGTCTGCAAACAGGAAAATGACAAGAAGCTTTAACGGATATATCAGGGAGCGGCTGTCTTATAAATGCCGCATCCATTCCATTGATTTGATAGAGATTAATTCCAAAGGGACAGGCAGTGTATGTTCCTGCTGCGGTGCAGAGGGAAACAGGACACCAGATGGTTTCCAGTGTCCACGCTGCGGATATAAAGCTTCGATATCTTTGAACGGTGCAAAAAATATTGAAAGTAAATACGATTCAGCCGGGAAAAACGGATAACAGCAGCTATCCGATAGAACTGCGCATAATATAAAAGATATTGATTTTGACTATAACGATGTAGACATTGAGTCTCGTAATATGGGTTATATCATACAGAACTGAGAATAAATTCTTTGTGTTGGTGCCAGATATATGGGCACCGACACGAGGAGTTTCACCCACCTGGGATCACAGGGAAGTATGCTGACATATCATGGATGGCATTGCGTACAGGGATGCCTTTCCATAAAGGCAAAAAACGGCATTATCTAAGTCATTAAAATGGCTTTCTGGTATGCCAGGACCGCGGCCTTATGCGGAGCGAAGCGGGATCCGGCAAGGTTGGATTTCGCAGGCGGGAAAGCGCCCAGCTAATGCTTATGATAAAACGAAAGAGTTTGGACACGAAATTTCGTGAATTGCACACTGATGTGGCACGCAAAGGGAGTAAGAAATGAGAAAAACGCAGAAGCAGCAGATCGAGTCTCTGCTCAGCCAGATGGAAGAGGCGCAGGAGCAGATCAAAAGGTATATCGGACAGGGAAGCGTTCAACTGGCGATGGAGCTTCTGGAGGACTGTCAGACAGGTGCGGTTACCATAGGTACCCTGATTGAGAACACAGAGGGAGAAGGACATCCGTCTGTATTGCTGCTGGAAGAATACTGTGAACTCGTTTATCAGATCCATCAGACTCTGGAAGGGAATCCGAAAGGAGCCAATGTAAATAAAATTTACAAATTGTTGAGACAGAAGTTAATCAAAGCTGAAAATAGTGTTAAAAATGACATTCCAATCAGAAAAGAAGCAGTATTTCTGCCTTATAAGGCAAGTATGTGGGATAGTCTGGAAAGCGTGTGGAAGGCGGCGGATGCGGATCCCAACTGCGATGCTTATGTGATACCGATACCATATTTTGACAAGAATCCAGACGGGAGTTTTCGGGAGATGCATTACGAGGGAGACCAGTATCCAAAGGATGTACCGATTACAAAATATGATGCATTTGACTTCGAACAGCATCATCCAGACATGATTTATATACACAATCCGTATGACGACATGAATCTGGTTACGAGTGTGCATCCGTTTTTTTTTACGGAAAATCTAAAGAAATTTGCGGATAAGCTGATTTACATACCATATTTTGTTTTAGGAGAAATCAAACCTGACGAAGACGAAAGAATAGAAGGCATGAAACATTTCTGTACCGTGCCTGGAGTTTATAATGCAGATAAAGTTATCGTACAATCAGAAGACATGCGCCAGGTATATATCAAAGTGCTGATGAACGCTTCAAACGATCACAGTGAGGCGGCCAGAAGATATTTGGAAGACAAGATACTTGGGCTTGGTTCACCGAAGTTTGACAAGATGGCAGACACCAGAAGAGAAGATATTGAAATACCTGATGAATGGATGAGGATTATCCAGAAACCGGATGGAAGCTGGAAAAAGATTATATTCTACAATACCAGTATTGCAGGACTGCTGGCACACA
>CAMWXA010000385.1 GCA_947178035.1 uncultured Lachnospiraceae bacterium
GTTTTCTATTTTAATCAATGAGCATAATGCTTACTCTGTTCTGTACCTGTTCTTTATTCTAATCCAAAACTATCAGATTTGCAACCCCCCAAAAATATTTCAGACTATTCTGAAAACTTGCTGTAGTTTTTCTATATTGACAAATTTCACAACACAAAACAAAGAGCAGCCTCATAGCTGCTCTTTATTCATACTATTTTACACACTATTTCCCAAACAGGCTTGCAAGCTGCTCCATGCCTTCCATGTTCGCAGAAGCCTCCTTGTTTGCCTCCTGTATCTGAATGTATACTTCCTTGCGGTACACCGGTACCTCCTTGGGTGCACTGATACCTATTTTTACCTGCTCTCCCTTGATGTCGAGCACTGTGATCTCAATATCATTGTTGATCATCAGGGCTTCGCCCTTTTTCCTTGATAGTGCCAGCATATCTTTCACCTGCCTCCTTTTATAGCCTTATGCCGTTTTGCTATGCCTGAGCTGACTTCTGTGCCATCAGTTCCTCGTAAATGGGATGCTTCACGCTGTATGCATCATCATCACAGATTAACTGCACTGCCTTGAGGTTCTCTATGCTGACAATAATTGGCGCCTTAAGATTGACTGTGGTCTTGGTGATGTCCTTGGGCACTGTCACCGTGACAAACATCAGAATATTCTCGCTGTCAAGATTCTCTCCCAGCGGTTTCAAAAAGTCCTCGTCAAAATTTGGATTGTATCCCGATCTCACAAGGTCAGGATTCATGACTGGCAGGGCAAAACCAGGCTCCTGGAGAGACTGCAGCCACTTGATGCTCGCATCCGCACCTTTATCTTCGTTAAAAATCAAGGTGAACTCCTTCAAATCAGGAAATCCCAAAATGCCATGGTCAAAGCGGATAATCTTGTCATCTTCAATCGCAATCCTGCCAAATATTCGAGTATTTACTTCTACCATTTCTTAATAATGCTCCTTTCAAAGTTTGCAAATTTATGTCACTTTATCTATAATAAGCCTGATTATGATAACCAGGCTTAAGAACTTGATGTCGACTTTCGGCAAGTCAAATTGAACGTTCCTTATCCAGAGCGTGTCTGTCGGTTAATGTATAAAATCAAGCAGGGAAGTCTGCATGATATAGCTGATAGAGGACAACGCGGCCTGATAGGTCATCTCGATACTCTTCATCTGGATGACAAGGTCCGTGTAGTCTGCATCCTCATTCTCGCTGACAAGTTGTTCGAAGCTGGTCTGCTGCATCCCGAGACGGTTCTGCACCAGTTCCAGTCTGGAAGCTCTCGCACCGCAATCCGTCTCTGCCATCTGTGCCTGCTCAAAGTACCCGTCACAGTCATCGATGAGTTGCTGCGTACGCTTGTCGATCTTGTCTCCCACACGTGTCATTGCCTCCTCGAGCGCTTCTTTCTGCCGTGTGAGCAGCAGCTCCTGATCTGTTCCTTCATACTTCTTAGACTCGATCAGTTTGTTTACCTCTTCATAACTTGTCTGATAGCTGTCGTATTCCTCTAGCATGGCGATGACTTCCTTAATGTCCCTGCCCAACCCATGGTTAAACGCTTCATCCGCAGTCGTGTTCACACGGAGCGTCTGGTTGTTTCCGACATCATACTCGATAATCTGCTTTCCGTCCTTGGTGGGATCGACGAGGAAGTTCTCGTTGTATATGCGTGTCGTCTCACTTCCAGATGCAGTCTTTCCTTCGCGCTCTGTATAGAAATAATGTACCGGATCCAGGTCATTTTTCTTCCAGTTTGACTTGTCATAGGTCACACGCAGTTCTGCGTCGGAGGGAAGCTTCATTAAGCGCTCTGCGATCGCATCCCCAAACAGGATCTCGCCAGTTGATGCGATGTAGGATATTTTGTTCGCATTTTTTTCTCCTACCACTGACATGTAAGCATCGTTGGTGCCTGTTGCGAAGATATTTTCAGAGTCTATCGTAAACGAAGTTTTGAATTTCTTGTCAAATTCTACCACGCTCTTGCCATTTGCATCCTTCGTGATCTTGCTGCCGATGGTTGCGGTTTCTTCTGGTATAGCATTTTGATCAACGATTTTCAGTGTGCCGTCTTCCTCATAGGAGATCGTAATACCTGCCGGCAATGTAGGATCTGTCGTACTATCAATCGTTGTTCCCTTTGCAAGATTATATTCATTCCCACCAATCTTGAACACTGCCTCATTTGGCACCTTGCTCGTATCAATTGAGACATACGCTGACACAGACGTTGTGGACATCGTTACTCCTTCGCCATTGTACCGCGCATCTGTCATATAGCCAATGTCAATATTGGACTCATATTCCGCCGGTTCGATGGGTACGCCATTTGCATCGACCTTTCGTTTCAGGTCAATATCATCATACGCCAACCGCTTCCGATAAATCGAATTGGAAGATATCTCATCTTTGTTGATATCTGCGACCTTGTCAAAGTTCCCCTCATTGATTGTCTTGATATCCCCTGCATAGACATACGTAATCTTGTCAATGCTGCCATTGTAAAACTGTTCTGTAATCGTGTTTTTCTCCGTCTTATTCTCCGTCATGGTCAACGGCATATCGGTGCGATAGCCTGTAAAGATACTTCTGCCGCCGCTGTCCGCATTCCCTGTGGAATAAATCTCCTCCATGGCCTGCTTCAGGTGTGTGATGATCGTTTCCCTGTCCTTAGCTGTCATATAGCTATTGTGCGCCTTGACAATATTGGGTCTGACATCATTGGTCAGAATCTCATTTACTGTAGAGAGTGCGGCCAGCGTAAGGTCAAGCCAGCTCTCTGCGTCCGACGCATTTTTCTCGTAATACTGATCAATCTTGTCAAGCGAAGAGTTGAGCTTTAAGGAACGAATCGCGATGACCGGATCATCGGAAGGTCTTGTTAACTTCTTTCCGGTTGACAGCTGGTTGAGCAATTTTTCCTGACGCACTTTATTGATATTAAGATTTCTAAGAGATGTACTCTGCATCATCTTAGTCGTGATTCTCATTGCCATATACTTCCTCCTTATTTCACCCTCTATACCCCAGTCTGTGTGATCAGTCTGTCATAGCAGTCATTTAACACAGATATCATCTTGCTTGCCAGATTGTAAGCATTCTGGAATTTGATCATGTTCGCTGCCTCCTCGTCAGAGTCCACACCGCTGACTGAGTAACGGCTGTTTGCAATCGATTCTTCGATGTTGGAATAAATTTCCACAAAGCTGTTTGCGCTCTGTGCATTCAGGCCGGAATCGCCCATGAGGCAGATCAGAAAACTCTGTGCACTGCAGCCTCTGAATGACATTTTGTCTTTGTTGGTCGATAAATCCTTGAGGTTCTCAATGATATCATACTTCGCCACGCCGTCTACCTCACCTGTGTGTGAGGCAAGAGTGCTGGGATCATTCTGAATCGATTTTTCTACATTGAAGTTCGCCGCGGTCAGCATATAATAGCCGTTTCCCTTTGAGCTGTCATAGCTCATGTCATAAATCGACGATCCCTTGAGATTATACTGTCCCCCGTTGACACTGTCATTGCCTGTATAAAAGATATCTCCCTCGTGTGTATTGCCGTTGAAATCTGTGGCGTTCTCCACACCGTATATATTATTAAAATGATATGCGTAGTCGCGCACCCATTCATTCATCTGTTCGAGATAGTATGGAATTCCCTGATAGTTAACCTGTTCGCCGATTCTCGCGCTATTGCCGACGATCGTACTCTTCGGCATCTCAGGGTTTCTCGATTTATCCTCTGACAGCTTAAATGTATAGTACGTATTGCCCTCTCCGTCCGTCTCGAATGTAAAGCTGTCATAGTAATACAGCTTACCACTCAGCCTAATCTGTCCGTCTGTGGCTGGAAGCGTGCTCTTGGAAATATCGCTCAGATAACTCTCTGTCGTCTTAACTGTCACAGTGTTATCCTGTCGATTCACATCGGATACCTTTCCATGAAACGCTTCGTTGTTGTTGCCGTCACGCAGCTCATACAGACCTTTGAGCTCTCCTCTTATATTCTTAGCGCTAAGTCCAAGATCTTCCTTTGTATCTGCCCACATGATATCATAAAGTCCATCGACATCATTCTGGTTTGCCTTCTGCCAGCTCTCCCTTGGCACACACTCAAGCTTTCTGTACTGATAGCCGGACACTAATGTCTGTCCGCCTGCGATGGATACCGTAAACTCATTAATGTTGGTGTCATCTCCACTGGTATCCTTGATTGGCTTTTCCTCACACTGCACATCCACCACAGCTGAGAGCTGGTCAATCAGAAGGTCACGCTTGTCGCGAAGATCATTTGCAACGGTATTTCCGTTTGCCTCCACCATATTAATCTGCTTATTCAAAAGTGCAATCTGCTGCGCAACGCTATTGATC
>CAMWXA010000386.1 GCA_947178035.1 uncultured Lachnospiraceae bacterium
GATGTGATACGCGACAGCGACGGAACGGTGCTCTCCGATGAGATTACGAAGGCAGGCTATGGGATTTATTCGACAATCTGCATCATCAGAGACCACAATGAGTGGGCAAAGCAGAATCAGGATAAGCTGCAGCAGACTTTTTTGATGACGAATCCGGTGACAGCGGACAGCGATCATATTGCGATCGTGTTGATGGCAGACTTTTTTGAAGAGCAGTTTCGTGTAAATGACAGTGTCGATTCAATGAAATACTGGCAGGTCTATGACAGGACGACAGACACTTTGATTGATGTGTCAAAGTGGCGTTATGACAAGGAAAAGCAGGCGGTAATATTGGATGGTATCACGCCGTGGCACAATTATACGGTGAGCTTTCTGGCGTATCGCATCTGGGAAGAGATTTCCATGTACAACCATACTACGAACAATTGGGACAAAGAACACCTGATGCAGATCGATCCGGTGTATCCCGAGACACAGGCATACATGCTTGACTGGATGACAAAATGGTGCGAGACACATCCGGACACGACAGTCGTGCGCTTTACTTCGATGTTCTATAACTTTGTCTGGATCTGGGGAAGCAGTGAGCGCAACAGGCAGCTCTATTCGGACTGGGCTTCGTATGATTTTACAGTCAGTCCCAGGATGCTGGACGATTTTGCGGTAAAATATGGCTATGGCATGACGGCGGAGGATTTTGTCAATCAGGGAAAGCTCCATGTGACGCATATGCCGTGTGACCGCAGGAAGATGGACTGGATTGACTTTGTGAATCGTTTTGTAGTTGATTTTGGCAGACAATTGATTGACATTGTACATCAGTACGGCAAGAAAGCGTATGTATTTTACGACGACAGCTGGGTTGGCATCGAGCCGTACAAGCCGACTTTTCAGGAGTTTGGCTTTGATGGTCTGATCAAGTGTGTCTTTTCCGGGTACGAGGCAAGGCTCTGCTCTGGTGTCGATGTGGGCACGCATGAGCTCAGACTGCATCCGTATTTGTTTCCGGTGGGGCTTGGCGGGGCGCCTACTTTCACGGAGGGCGGCAATCCGACCCTGGATGCCAAGAAGTACTGGAACAGTGTGAGGCGTGCGCTGCTCCGGTGTCCGATTGACCGGATCGGGCTTGGGGGATATCTGCATCTGGTAGAGGATTTTCCGGATTTTGTGGAGTATATTGCCAAGATTTCTGACGAGTTCCGGTCGTTGAAAGAGCTTCATCATGCCGGAAAACCGTACAACTGCCATACAAGAGTGGCGGTGCTGCACTTCTGGGGGAGCATGCGTTCCTGGTCATTGTCAGGACATTTTCATGAGACATATATGCATGATCTGATACATATCAACGAGGCGCTCAGCGGGCTTCCATTGGAGGTAAGCTTCATCAGCTTTGAGGACGTGAAGAGCGGTGCGCTGGAAAATGTCGATGTCGTGATCAATGCCGGTATGGCAGGCAGTGCATGGAGCGGCGGCGATGCGTGGAAGGACGAGGCTGTGATTGGAAAACTGACGAGATGGGTGCACGAGGGCGGTACATTGATCGGCGTGGGAGAGCCCTCGGCAGCGGCTGGATATGACAGCTTTTTCAGAATGGCGCATGTGCTTGGTGTCGACGAGGATACTGTCGACAGAGTGTGCCATGGAAAGTGGGCCTTTGAGGTGGATGAGGCTGCTGCGGATAAGGTGATACCCAGGGGCGCGTCGATTCCTGAGGGCGCAAAGTGTCATCTGACGGATGGAAAAGCTTCTGTGTTGGCAGCACATAATGGCAATCCGCTGCTGGTAAGAAATTCTTTCGGCAAAGGACAAGGAATTTATCTATCAAAATTCAATGTGAACAATGCCAACACGAAGATGCTGCTGAATCTGATCTTAGATGCGGGCGATGAGGCGATAGATGGCCTGTATCTCACAGACAACGCGGAGATGGAGTGTGCCTTTTATCCAGAGAGCAGGACTTTGATCGTCATCAACAATGCCGAGACGGCGCAGGAGTGCAGCATTCATACGGAGTATGGCGTGGAGAAGGTGCGGCTGGAGGCTTTTGATACGGTTATTAAAAAGATATAGGATGTTTTGTGTCAGTTATTTTCTTACAAGTTTAACGCAGAATAGAGAATTTGGACTTTAACCTTGTTAATTCGCTGCACCTCCCATATAATAGAAGAGTATGGGAGGTGCAGTTTATGGGAATTTATCTGAATCCGGGGAATAAGAGTTTCTGGGAAGCTATCCGGTCCAGAATCTATGTGGACAAGACGAACCTGATCACATGTACGAATCAAATGCTCAATACGGATGAAAAATATGTATGTGTCAGCAGGCCGCGCCGTTTTGGGAAATCCATGACGCTTGCGATGCTTGCGGCTTATTACAGTGTTGGCTGTGATTCGGCGGAGTTATTTCATGGACGAAAGATAGAAGATGACATAACATTTCGACAGCACATGAATCGTTATGATGTGATCTATCTGAATATGCAGCGGTTCCTAATCAGGGCAGGAAAGAGGGATATGCTGGAATATTTGGAACAGGCGGTGACTACAGATATTTACAGAGTATATGGAAGCCTGCTGCCACAGCAGGAGACAAGCTTGGTCTCTGTTTTGGAGCAGCTTTATGATAACGGGGATAAACAGTTTATCTTTTTGATTGATGAATGGGATTGTGTGATGCGTGAGCGGCAGGAATCAGAGGAAATGCAGAGACAGTATCTGGATTTTTTGCGCGATCTATTAAAAGATCAGCCTTATGTCGCACTTGCGTATGTGACAGGTATTTTGCCTGTCAAGAAATATGGACAACATTCTGCGCTAAATATGTTTTTGGAATATTCGATGACAGACCAGAGTATTTTTGAGGAATATACTGGTTTTACAGAAGATGAGGTGAGAGGTCTGTGTAAACAATTCGGCATGAGTTTTGCGGAGACGGGCAGCTGGTATGATGGATATATGTTTACCGAGTATCAACACATCTATAATCCGAAGTCAGTGGTGGAGGCAATGCGCCGCCATAAGTTTTCGAATTATTGGACATCAACAGAAACCTATGAGGCGCTCAAGATTTATATGGACATGGATTTCGACGGACTGCGGTCAGATATCGTGCAGATGCTTGGAGGGGGACGCGTCGAGGTCAATACGCGCAGCTTTCAGAATGATATGCGCAGTTTTAAGACGAAAGATGACTTGCTTACACTGTTGATCCATATGGGGTATCTCGCATATGATTCTGATACACGGAAGACATTTATTCCCAATAAGGAAATTATTGAGGAATTTGAAAATGCCATGAGTGTCGGCGGATGGTCTGACGTGATGAATGTTCTGAAGGCATCCGAAAAGCTTTTGGAGGATACATTGAACGGCAATGCGGACAGTGTCGCGAGGTGGCTTGACAGGACACATACAGAGGTGGCTTCCATATTGACTTATAATGATGAGAATTCGCAATTCTTGACGGATGAACTTTTCGTCAAGAATTTGCGTGTTGCGATTGGTCTGGCGTACTATAGTGCGCGAAAAGATTACAGGCTGATACGAGAGTTCCCGACGGGGAAAGGTTTTGCAGATATCGTGTTTCTGCCGCTGCCGCATACCGGGAAACCTGCGCTGGTCGTTGAGCTGAAATATGACAAGTCTGTCAGTATGGCAATACAGCAGATTAAGGACAGAAAGTATACGCAGGCGCTTGAGGGTTATGTGGGTGAGATTTTGCTGGTGGGCATTAACTATGACAGAGAAAATCCGGATAAGCCGCACAGCTGTGTGATCGAGAAGGCAGCGATCGGATAAGGAACTGTAAGGAATAGTTGTTGTTTATGCAATGGATGAATGTGGGCGTTGTGTGGAGTAAAAGAATCGAAGGGAGAAGGGTAACGATGGTAAAAGGATTTAAAATGAAGCTTTTTGAGGGACAGGAAGAGGAATACGAACGACGTCACAATCTCTTGTGGCCGGAAATGAAGGATATGATTCATGAGCATGGCGGAAAGAATTATACAATCTTTCTGGATAAAGAGACGTTGACACTCTTTGGCTGCATCGAGATTGAGGATGAGGAAAAGTGGGCGCAGGGCGCGGACACGGCAATCAACCGCAAGTGGTGGGATTACATGGCTGACATCATGGAGACCAACCCGGACAACAGTCCGGTATCTGTCGATCTGAAGACAGTATTTCACCTGGACTGATGCGAATCAGTGATTTTGATAAGACAGGACTTCTGCGGGAGTCCTGCTTTTTGTGCACACGGGCATCCAAAGAAAGTATGACAGCGGGATCTGACGGGTGCCCGGCACGCGAGTAGGGAAGTGTGTAAAGAAATTCTAAGCGGCCAAAGTACGCCCGCTAAGAATTTCTA
>CAMWXA010000387.1 GCA_947178035.1 uncultured Lachnospiraceae bacterium
TCACGCAAAGTGGGGCGTACAGGTGGTAGGAATGATTTTTCAAACACGCTCTAGGAAGTAAAAACTTATTTCATGGCAATTGAATCCTTTAAACTTCCATTATTCTCATAAAAAAATTCTCATGGATTACCGCTAAATGATCTATCTCATAATGCACACCCGTTTCCTCAAAGACCTCTCGGAGAATTGCATCCTCAGCGGTTTCACCCATATGAACACCGCCGCCGATGGAATATAAGTAATCTTCATTCTCATTTCCTGCAAAAAGTACACAATCATTTTCTATAATAATTGCTCCTGCACGATATCTAAACCAATTACTTTCCTTGGAAAACCCACAATCATATTGTTTCATTTTTATAAAACCTTCACAATTCTATCTTTCATATGCTGTTTTCGGGTATTCTTCTAATTCGTGTTAAAAATAGCTGACCGGATATTTCTGACTGCACTGGGCAAGTTTCTGCATGATGCGGTCATATTCCTCTCCTGTTTGCGGTGTTGGGCAGTAATCATTTTTGGTGTCTGTAGAGGAAACTTTGCAAGGGATGATATTACTTTCTCCATAAGTTACTGTTCCGGTATTTTCCATGAAAAAGGTCTGCTGGAAAATAAAGGTGTCCTTGTCACTTGGATTTTTGTTTGCGCCAAAACTAAAATTGCCCAAGCTGTAGCATATAATTTTCCCTTGATATACTTCAATTCCCTGTACCACATGAGGATGTGCACCAACTACAATGTCAGCGCCATAATCAATAGCTTGATGTGCAAAGGCTTCTGTAGTAGCGTTGCTCTCATATTCCCGCTCAATTCCACCATGGAACATCACACAAACGATATCACATCCATTATTTTTCAAATCAGTAATCAAAGTTTGGAGTTTTTGTGACAAAGTTTTGTTCATTCCCCAGCAGTTTAAACCGATAAAACCTGTCTTGATACCATTGCGCTCCAAAGTACAGGTTTCCAGTTCTCCGCAGTATGCAATACCATTATCTGCCAGAAGCTGTCTGCAGGAATCGTATCCGGCTTGACCGCAGTCATAAGTGTGATTGTTCGCCAGATTGACCACTTCTATGGATCCATCTAGCAAAGCTCCCACATACTCTGGCTCACCTTTGATCGGATATTTCTTGTCAACCACCTGTTTATATGAAGTCAATGCGCCTTCTAAATTTACATAAGTGATATCATCCTGCGCAAAGATTTCTCTTACATTTTTGAAAAAGTATTCATTGCCGTACATTTCGTAATAATCCCGAAACAGGTTTCCAGCACCCTGCCCCTTGAAACCGCCCAGCGTACAGTCACCGGCAAAGGATATGGTAATTTTTCTGACTTCTTCCTGCATTTTTGTTACTTTCTCAGCATCTGCAGGATTGGTCGCAGAACGTTCCTCTGCCTTTCCAAAATTGATATAGTGCTGGTACAATGCAGCAGAGTCCGTTCCTACTGCTGCCGCCACATCTGGATAGGCATCTGCGTAATAGTCTGCATCAAAAATTGTGCCATCCGACATCCTTTCCGGCGCTGCACATACAGTGATACCATTGACACACATTACCGATATTGTCATCATTAAAATCAAAATTTTCCTTTTTCTCATCGTTATTCTCCATTATTAATAATTTTGCTGTGCTCAATCCATTTTTTTAATAAAGCAACAATTTCCTCTTCTGTCATTCGCCTGTTATGAAAGTTTCCATCGTTATCCATCAACTCATATACAGAATTGCACAACAAAAAATACGCATCTGTATCACGAAGGTCTGCAAAGGAATTTTCTTCTGGAACCAATTCCCTTTTCCTTGCCAGATATTCCTCTGGAAGTATTTTCTCCCATACTCCATCAGAATAGGACTCTGTGTTCAAATACTTCGCAATTGAGCTGTCTGACAAAAAGTCATCCTCACAATCGTGCTGTACTTCATAACAGATTTCCGCATTTGGATCACAATCAACTTCTAAATTCAACAGACTATTACAATACAAAACGCCATTCTCATCCGTAACTTCCATGATATATCCGTATGTACCGTTCTCATTTCCTATTAAGAGATACATTTCTTTCAGGAAATATACTTTTTGGGAGTTATAATCAGCGAGTATCTGTGTGTAATTTGAGATCTGTACTGGGTTTCCATCCCTGTTCAGCATAGCCGGAATGATTTCTTTGCCATCATAGCGATAAAAAGTAAAATAACCTCCCATAGAACCACCGGAATCATGGAGTACACCAAGCTCCGGAATTCCATCAAAATTCATGTCAAACAAATAGTATCCCCAGATAGGAAAATCGTTTTCCTGGTCGATCTCTGCATTCAGCAGAAAATCCTGATAGGCCAGAAAGTATGATTCGTTAAGTTCCATATTTTCAACATGTAATTCTGAATTTTGTACTTCAGAAAATAGCTCCTGTACACTTTCTTCCGTTTCCGAATTGGTTGTCAACATCAAATCTGTCTCACTCTTCTGCTCTCTGCTGCACGCAGTTATCAACAGACAGTCCACAGCAAGGAAACACGCAGCAATAAGCATTTTCCTATGTTTCATTATCGTTTCCTCCTTCCCATTAAGTGTTGCAATAAAATGACGATTCAAAACCCAAACATTATCCTAATCATAACACAATTACCTGCATAATCAAATATAACAGATAATAAAAGTTGAATATAATTACTTCCTTGTTACTACTTTGGCGTGGGTGTGAAAAGTAACCCTCAAAGATTCTTTAAAAAGCTTGTATCTTCTTCGCGAGACTATATGGTATGATCTCTTCCTGATTTGTCTGCTTATATGCTGTTTCCTCATGCACATATGCCACCAGATCGCTGGAGTTGAAACTGCGCAGTTTGGTGATGACAGTATCTAAAATACTCATTTCGTTTCTCGACAATTCGGATGCATCCAGTGCAGTGTTGGGATAAAAATGATATTTTGTGGACTCGTATTCACATTCTTCTCGCACATTTATATTTTTTAGGTTTGTCAGGCTATGGTGTCCGACAGGCAGCGCCCCCATTGATTCATGCCGGTAAACCAGCCCTGTCATGGAATTGCTATAGTTTTTAAAATACAAGGCATCTGCATACCAAAGCATATTCATAAGCTGGACTTGGTAAAGGTCTGTTATCCGCTCTGCATAGTATGAGACAATGCTTTCAATTTTATCAATGTCAAGCAGTCTATAGCCATTAAAATCAGAGGGAACAGAAAACTTCACATACTCACTTGCAAATATCTGACGGCTTAAAAATTCTTTTCCGTAAGAATCCAGCCTTTCCACCATCTTTGCCCGTATTTGCATTCTCTTCGGTTCTGGAAACTTATCACTGTTCTTATCCAAAAAAGTAATTGCCTTGAAAGGATCTTCTTTTATAATGCGCAGCATTGTATCATATGCCTCGTCTTGTATCGCTTTACTCTCATATCGGGCAATCGTAGCCTCTCCCCAGCCGAGCATTTTTGCAGCTTCTATCTGCGTCAATCCATAGTTTTCGCGCACAGCTACAATTTCATCAGAAGTGAGCAGATTATGCCTTTTGCGGTAAGCGTTTCTTGCTGCCATTTGGTTAATGTTCGTCAGGCTTTTTGTCTGAAATTCGCAGTTCTGGTCGATTTCACTTTTTGGAGCCATATTATTTCGGGATACATAACCTGGATTGTTCTTCTCTTGATTATCATCCTCTTGACTGTCATTCTCTGGTACGTTCTTTTTCTGATTACCATTCTTCTGACTGTCATTCTCTGGTATGTTCTTTTTCTGACTACCATTCTTCTGATTGTTATTCGTCAGCGTATTCTTCTCTAGCCGTACATCTTCTTGATCATTATCGATTGTGCCACCATTAATACAAATATAAAAATGTTCCTCGTAAAAAACCTTTTCCCCCTTCATTAAAGTACTTGTCATTCTTGTTCGTTCTTCGACTTCATGAAGCATATGGCATATGGGGCAATCCATATGAATTTTGCCAATTAATGAGCTGTTTGCCACTTTTAGGGCCCTCCTTCGCTAAATACTATCAATTGATATTATAACTATCAATTGATAGTTTGTCAACCAAAAACCTTGAATTTACAGCATTTAACCCTATGTGAATAAATGTTCGAATGACGTATTGAGAATAAAAGGGGGTTTTTTTAATTCGAATAACAAACAAAAGTTCTATAATCTTCTCGGAAGTCTTATAGATACGACATAATAAGGTAATTGCAGAAACACCTGTTTTATTTGTGAAAGATATGCTACAAGATTGATGTTATAAAGAAAAAAACGAAAGTTGTAATATTTTATGGAAAACTCAGAAGATGAACTTCTTCTGGAATTAGAATTTGTTTCGTCTGATTTAAAAG
>CAMWXA010000388.1 GCA_947178035.1 uncultured Lachnospiraceae bacterium
TACGTCCATGATATTGATCATGTTGGACAGGCAGCTGCACACGTAGATGACGCTGCCATTCCTGCCGGTGAACGATTCCATTGAAAGGTATTCTTTGTCCTGTAACTTGTTTAAAATGCGGCTCACTGTAGCCTTTGAGATGCCCCAGCGCAGGGCGAGGTCACTGAAGTTCGTCAGCGGGCTGCCGGTGCAGTTGCGGAAATATACCACAGGCCCCAGCTCTGAACCCTGCACCTGCCCGTCGTTGTAGATGGCATGTACCCACAGGTCAAGCACGATGTCCATCTCCGAGCATTTCCCCATGCTGATCAGCTCATGGACGGCGGCAACCGGGAAAAAGAAAAAACCCACATCCTTCAGACATGGGTAATTGTAGTCGAGCGCCGTGTTATGCTGCTTCCAGCCGTTGATGCTGAATTTGACCAGGTTGTTCCTGCCGAGCCTGGTATAGGTGATGTAGTTCTGTTTCTGCAGGAAATCCAGGATGGACAGCGCCTGGTGCTGGAAGCGTGTGCGGAACCATTCCGCCAGTTCCGAGATCCTGCAGATCCACTCTCCCGGACCGACCAGATAGGAGATGCCTTCTATCCTGCGGTAGGAGGAGCGGAAGTTGGCATAGGAGCAGAGTGTCATGTAATAAAAAAGATAGGAACTTCCGTTTGTGCGGATGTCCCTATCTTCCATAAGGCTGCGGAGGAACTCACGGTAGATGCGGCACCGTGGGTAGTCCACAATTTGTTTTAGTTCTAATTGATAATCCATAGTAATCTCCTCTGAAATAGTTGTTTTGTCTTGTACTGTAAATCAGCTTGTGCTATGATTTAGAAGGAACAGCATTGATAAAGCGTTGCTGGAGGGATGAACGGCTTTCTTCCTAATTATATAGAGTCTGCTAATAAAAAGGTAGCTTACCACCATACGAATCTTTCCCTTGCTAATAGCCTGCTAATTGGACGGGCAGGAACAACACAATATTAGATGGAAAAAAATGTATTTGATGGAAAACTACCCATAAAAAAGTCCAAATTACATGGAAAATATGGACAACAGAGAACTTGCTGGACTCTAAAAAATAGGTTGTTTTAACTCCTAAGCGATAGGTCGGACGTTCAAGTCGTCTCGGGGACGCTGGAAAGCATTGAAAACACTGGATTTTTCAATGCTTTTCTTTTTTTTGTGTCAAGAGAAAACCAAAATCCGGAGGACTTGTTTTTTGGATATTTATTATCAGCCGTGTTGCTAATAGGGAATCGAACGATAGCTTCTACACTAAGTACTTAATCCGTTTACGCCATTACAAATAAGCTGAGTAGCTATTTTGATAATATTCTCAAGGGGGATTTTTTTCCCGTCAGCAACCCATTGCTTATATATTTCCAAAGTGCTTTGTGCCACGTACGTCATAATGATATTCTGGACATATGGATTTTTAGTAGATGACTGTGAATTAGTTTTCCATGTCTGGCTCATAATATCATTGGTGATCTTGCGGCTGATATATTTGTAATTACCACTGCATGTAATCCTTTCGCCTACTTTCCCCAATTCTTCACTGCACAGAAAAAATTCCCGTGTAATCTTGTCCATATCACGAGGGCGCTCCAGTCCCTGTGTGCGTTTAATAAAATTTTGTGCCATTTCATTCTGGATTTCCAGAAGAAGGTCATCTAGCGTGTTGTAATGTAAATAAAATGTTTTGCGATTGATTTTTGCACGCTGTGCCAGTTCTTTGATAGAAATCTGTTCATAATCCATTTCACAGATCATTTCTTCAAAGGTTTTACGGATAAATTGCCTCGTCCGCTGAACCCGCAGGTCTTCTTTTTTATTTTCTGCCATAATCATATCTCCTAAAAAGCTATACCGCATGGAGAGGAGTCGCAGTATAAGTTTTGCAAATTTATTGCAGGGATTGCACCCACTTGTATCATAATACAGACAGGACAAAAAATCAACATGGGAGTATTATCAGAATAAAATTAAGGACATAAGCTATGCCATATTTTTGCTACTTGTGAGGTATATACCACAAAAACTTTCCAATTGGTGTTGAGTCAGTATTCATTTTCGGATTATAATACATACGAAATCTGTTGCAGTCTTTTGCTTTTTCATTTTTTGAAAGTCAAAAGATTTCTTGATTCCGGTGGTCTAAAAGCCTGGAAAAGCGATATTAGGAGAAAATATAAAACAATTCCGGAGCTCTGAGCAAACAGGAGGTAGGAAATGAAAACGAGACAGTTGGGAGATTTAACAGTATCGGAAGTGGGTATGGGCTGTATGGCGTTTTCCCATGGCTATGGGAAAATCCCGCCGGAGCAGTACAGCATAGAAGCCATCCAGAACGCATACCGGCACGGCTGTACGCTGTTTGATACAGCGGAGATCTACAGTCCGAACCTGGCAGGGATCGGACATAATGAACGAATTGTGGGGAAAGCCCTGAAAGAGGTGCGTAAAGGTGTGGTCCTTGCGACAAAGCTGTTTTTAGGCAGCTCGGAAGTCAGGTCAGAGGGTTCTGTATACAGGGCAGTCCGCAGGCATCTGGAGGATTCTATGGATCGGCTTCAAACGGATATGGTTGACCTTTATTACCTTCACAGAACAAGCGGCGGCGTAAGGATAGAAGATGTTGCTGAAGCAATGGGTCTGTTGATAGAAGATGGTCTGATCCGGGGATGGGGATTATCACAGGTAGATGTGGACATCATTGACAGGGCGCAGAACGTCACACCGCTTAGTGCGATACAGAATATCTATTCCATGGTGGAGCGGGATATGGAAAAAGCAGTGATTCCCTACTGTATGGAGCATGGCATTGGGGTGGTTCCCTTTTCTCCCATTGCCAGCGGGCTTTTGTCAGGAAAGATTACAACGGAAACAAAGTTTGAGTCAAATGATGACGTAAGGAACTGGGTTCCGCAGTTACAAAAAGCAAACATAGCCGGAAACCAGCCGATTATTGACCTTTTGAAAGAATACGCGGATATGAAAAATGCCACAAGCGCCCAGATCTCGCTGGCATGGATGCTGCATAAATATCCCAATGTGGTTCCGATTCCGGGATCGAAGAATAAGGAGCGCATCATTGAAAATCTGGATGCCTCCAAAGTGGAACTGACAGAAGAAGAATTCCATTCGCTGGAAGAAGCGTTGAATAAATGCAGGGTATATGGACACAGAGGATTTAACAGATAATAGAAAGGAGTGTATATGGAAATGAAGAAATTAGGTTTTGGACTGATGCGTCTGCCGCAGACGAATCCGGAGGACTGGTCGAGTGTGGACATGGAAAAGACAAGAGCCATGATAGACAGATATATGGAGGCAGGATTTACTTATTTCGATACGGCCTATGTCTATCACGGAGGAAACAGCGAGAAAGCTTTTGGCGAACTGGTGGCAAAACGCTATCCGAGAGATTCCTTTACCATCACAACAAAGATGCCGGTATTTATGACAAAGAGTGCAGAGGATTATGAGAGGATATTCAATGAGCAGCTTGAGCGGTGTCAGGTAGATTACTTTGATTATTATTTCCTTCATGCCATGGGGCGGTCTGTATATGGGGCGGTGCAGGAACAGAAGGGTTTTGAATTTATGGTACAAAAGAAGGCAGAAGGAAAGATCCGGCACATCGGTTTCTCGTGGCATGATGATGCGGATATGCTGGACCATATCCTGACTGACCACCCGGAAACAGAACTGGTGCAGCTGCAGCTCAATTACATAGACTGGGAGAATGAAAGCGTACAGTCCCGTAAATGCTATGAAGTCTGCGTAAAGCATGGCGTGCAGGTAACGGTTATGGAGCCGTTAAAAGGCGGCGCTCTGGTGCGTCTGCCGGAAGCTGCCGCAGATATCCTGAAAGAAGCCAATCCGGATGCAGGGAACGCTTCCTGGGGAATCCGTTTTGCAGCCTCTCTGAATCAGGTGATGGTGGTATTAAGCGGCATGAGTGATCTGGAACAGGTAGAGGACAATATCAGCTATATGAAAGATTTCCAGCCTTTGACGGAAGGAGAGAGGGAGACCATAGCAAAGACCGTTCAGATCATAGGTGACAGCATAGCCATTCCGTGTACTGCCTGCCGCTATTGTACTTCCGGCTGTCCGAAGAAGATTGCCATCCCGGAATATTTTTCCCTGTATAATAACCAGAAGCAGTTTGGACTGCTGGCGGGGCTTGCCACTACATACGGAAATCTGACGGCAACCCACGGGAAACCGCAGGACTGTATCGGGTGTAAACAGTGCGAGGACCACTGCCCGCAGCATTTACCTATTGTGGAGAATCTGAAGCTGGTGGCGGAGGCATTTCAAATGTAACCTCATGTGGCGCAAAGAACAAAAAGG
>CAMWXA010000389.1 GCA_947178035.1 uncultured Lachnospiraceae bacterium
TCCCACATGAGCCCGAAACGGTTGTTGTTGGCTGCAAATACCTTTTCATATTTCCATGAAAAACAGTCCGGACTGGAAAACAGCAATATCTGTCCGCTTCCGTCAGCAGGTCTGTTTCCGATGATACAACGGTAGGTTCCATCTTCTTTCCGCCACAGTTTCGGATCCCGAAAATCCTGTCTGCTGAAACCATCCGGCAGACTCTCGGCATCAATCACAGGATTGTTCTCACTTTTCTCATAATCCACACCGTCCCCTGCCGCGATACACTGATTCTGCCAGTCAACGACTGCTTTGTTTTTCTGCCGCTCCTGCACAACACCGGTGTACATCAAAAGGTGCCTGCCATCAGGCAGTGTCAGTGCGCTTCCCGAAAAACACCCGTCCCTGTCATACGACTCGTCCGGTGCAAGCGCCGCCGGCAGATATTCCCAATGCAGCAGGTCATCACTCACCGCATGTCCCCAGTGCATGGAACCCCATACAGAATCATAAGGATAATATTGATAAAACATATGATATCTTCCTTTATAATAGGAAAATCCATTTGGATCGTTCATCCATCCGGTACGCACAGACAAGTGAAATGATGGTCTGTGGTCGGTAGGTATCATTTTTTCTGAAGCTTCTTCATATTTGCGCGCTTCACGCAATGTCTGGCTGCTCATAACCAATCACCTTTTACCTTTCTTTTACAGTTTTTTCAAAAAGAGCCGGCTGTACAGCCAGCTCTTTTCAGCTTGTAATCCTATTCAGTTTTGTTCATAATAAGCGTCAAGATACTTCTGGAAAATTGCAAGCATATCCTCAAGACCATACGCATCAAGGCTCTTGATGTACTCATCCCAGTCTGCATCCGTAAAGCCGTTCATAATCCAGTCAGACCTCTTTGCATTAATCGTCTTTGTAATGTCGGTCTGCAGGTTGGAAAGTTCCTCCGTATCCTCCTGGCTCATAAACACATTGGGATAGACATATTGAGTGTTCATATCCGGCGTGTAGTAATCCTTAATCCAGTCCAGACGGTACTGGGCATCATCCGGGCATGTGACATAGACATCATAGTATTCATCCAGTACTGCCAGTGGTCCGTTAACACTCTCAGCCTCCCTTACTTCTACAGGGGAAGCATCTCCAAGCGGAGCATGCTGCAGCATTTCGTCCCCGTTTGCATTCGTTCCAAGCACGAAAATATCAAAGTCATCATCCTCACCATATGTACCCCAGTTATTCTGCGGAGACTGGAACGGATCATACATCTGATCGAGCCATGCACATACAAGCGCGGGATTCTTTGCGACAGCCGTCACAACACAACGTCCGCGGTCATAGCCGCTGGTAAAAGAACCGTTCTCAGGAGTAATGTTTCTGACATCGGCAGTCAGTGCCGGAAGCGGAACCCATCCGCTGAAATCATCAATAATGTTGGCACAGTCCCAGCTAAAGCATACACCGTAACGTCCTGATTTGCCTTTGGACACATAGGTGGACCACTCCTGCGTAAACGCTTCCGGATCAATCAGACCTTCTTCGTACAGCTTATGCAGCCATGCAATACCATCCTTAAAACCTTCCTGTGTCGCCGTGCAGATTACCTTCTTGTCGTCAGTAACCGCAATATGCCTGCCCTGATCACCATCTCCATAGCCTTCGCCAAATCCATTGATCAAAAGCGCCATATCCTGGCTCCCATCGTTTACGATACACGACATCGGAATGATACTTCCGTCAATGCCAAATTCCGCCTGCAGCTCAGAAGCGTGGTCACGAAAGGCGATCAATGTCTGTTCAAACTCATCAACGGTTGTCGGAATCCCTAATCCAAGATAATCAAGCCATTTCTTATTGATAAAACTCATCTCGCTCACGGTCTGGATGGCCGTCTTCTCAGAGCCAAGCTGCTCGATCCATGGAAGTGCCCAAATATGCCCATCTGCATCCGTGCTCATTTTCCTATACTCGGGGAATTTGTCAAATACGCCTTTCAGATTCGGCATGTAAGTATCAATATACTCTTCCAGCGGGATAATGACTCCCTGGTCAGCGTAGCGCAGCAAATCATTATCACTAAAACCTGCAGTAAAAATGAAATCTGGCAAAGTGCTTGTATCTGCCATCGCTAATGTGATTTTTTCACCCCACTGGTCACTCTGGATCGCCTTCCATTCAATCTCCACATTGGTCTTTTCCTGCAGACGCTTAAAGATGGTACGATTGTTCGGATCTGATTCCGTATTGGCCGGATACTGCGTCATTCCGGTCAGAGTCGCTTTCTCAGCCAAAGGAAATTGAAGATCCGCAGTGTCAACTTCCTGCATTTCACCGGTATTCAGTGTACTGTCAGACTTGTTCCCGCCACATGCCGTCATGGAAACCAGCATACTTACCGCCACTGCAAGAACCAATACCTGTTTTGCTAACTTATTTTTCATAATTGCTCTCCTTTTCTTTTTTTCCAATTTTTTTACACACTTTATATCTCATTAACCCTTTACGGAACCTGCCATAATGCCACTGTCAAAGTACTTCTGGAAGAAAGGGTACATGACAAGCAGCGGGAGGCTCGAAATGATAATGGTAGCATATTTGAGCAGCTCACTGAGCTGTGCGCGCTCTGCAGTACTCTGCATATCCGATATCATTCCCTCGTCAGGCTTACTCTGAATCAGGATTGCACGAAGTACCAACTGCAGGGGCTGTTTGGAAGCTTCATCCAGATAAATCATTGCATCAAAATAGCTGTTCCACATACCCACAAACTGCCACAGGGACAGTGTCGCAATGATAGGCGTACATACCGGAAGCAGAATCCTGAAAAAAAAGGTCAGCTCGTTTGCGCCATCCACATCGGCGGCTTCCCTGAGTTCTCCCGGAATACCCTGATAATAAGTTCTTGCGATGATCATGTTCCAGACGCTGAACGCTCCGGGCAGAATAATCGCCCACATACTGTTTTTCAGCCCCATATTGCTGATCAACAGGTAAGTCGGTATCAGGCCGCCTCCAAAGAACATGGTAATCACAAAGAGAACATTAAAGAACTTCCTTCCCCTGAAATCTGACCTTGACATGGGATAGGCAGCCAGCATGGTAACCAAAACCGAAACAAAAGTAAATACCACGGAATAAACAACTGCATTTTTAAAACCAACCCATATCTGTTTATTGGTCATCACACGCTCATATGCCGTCAGCGTCCATTTGCTGAAATCAAAGGTAATTCCCTTGTTCTGCAGGGTGACCGGATCAATGAACGATGCCACGATAATATAAATCACGGGAACAATGATTGCAATGACAAACAATCCAAGCAATATGTAACCTGTTGTCAGCAATGCCTTATCCTGCATAGAATATCTGGCAAACTTACGTTTCTTTTTCATGCTGTTCCTCCTTATATTCCCTGACCGTCATTCATTTTCGCAACAATCTTGTTCACAGCAACCAGCAGGATTACATTGATAATCGTGTTAAACAATCCCACTGCGGTCGAAAAACTGTAATCACCGCTGATAAGACCTTTTTTATATACATAGGTCGCAATGATTTCTGACGATGCAAGGTTCAAATCAGTCTGTAATGCATAAGCCTTCTCAAATCCGACGCTCATGATGTTGCCGGCCTGCATGATAAACTGGATGACTACTGTGCTCTTGATGGCAGGCCACTCCACCGCCTTAATCTGCTGGAAGATATTTGCTCCGTCAATCACTGCGGCTTCTTTTAATTCCGTACTTGCGTTTGATAATGCCGCCGTATAAATGATAGACCCCCAGCCTGCGCCCTGCCAGATGCCGCTGGCAATGTAGATCGTACGCCAGGCCTGCGGCATGGTCATAAAATTAATCTGTGTGCCCAGCAGCAGGTTGACGGGACCAGTGACCGACAAGAAAATCCTGACAATACCGCAAAGTACAATGACGGAAATAAAGTTCGGCATATACAGCGCAAGCTGAATTTTTTTCTTAACCCCTGTGCGCTCAATCCTGTTCAACAGAAATGCCAGCAGGATCGGAACAGGAAATCCCCAAAGCATACCGAAAACACTCAACTTAATGGTATTTCCCAGATAGCTCAGAAAATCAGGCGAGGACAGAAAACGTTGAAAGTGCTTGAGCCCTACCCACTCACTTCCCAGAATGCCTTTGATCGGATTGTACTTCTCAAAGGCAATCAAAATTCCACCCATGGGAATATACCGGAAAATAATTGTCAGTGCGAACGCCGGGAGCAGGAAGAATACATACAGCTGCCAGTGCTGAACGACATAGACAATCGAGTTGTGCAGACCGGCAGTTTTTTTGTTTGTAGCAACAGTTGATGTTTTGCCCATCGTTTTGCTCCTTTCTATAT
>CAMWXA010000390.1 GCA_947178035.1 uncultured Lachnospiraceae bacterium
ACCATAACCGGAGCAGTCTTTCAGGGCGGTATGGTGCAGATTGACACTGAGGACTGCATGATTGCGCTGAATGACGGCGCGTATCCGAAGTACTACGGGGACAAAAAGAAATTCCCCAAAAAGCATCAGTTCGCGATATATTTTGACGACGAGACAGGAATCTTTGTGTCGATTCAGATGTATGGAGGGATTACCATATTCCCGAGAGGAGCATGCACAGACGGCTTTTACATCTCATCGAGCACAAAGCCCAATCCGCTCACAGATGGATTTACATTTGACTATTTCAAGTCCCTTTATACAAAGGCAGGCAAAAAGCTGTCGGCAAAGGCATTTCTCGCGACGCAGCAGCGCATACCGGGGCTTGGAAACGGCGTGCTGCAGGACATTTTGTGGGACGCAGGTATTGACCCGCGATTCCCGATGCAGGAGGCGTCGGAGGAAGATTTTCACGCCTTGTACGATTCTGTCAACAGAATCATCAAAGAGATGGCAGAAAAGGGCGGACGGGATACCGAGAGAGACCTCTTCGGACAAAAAGGAAACTATGTCACACAGCTGAGCAAAAATTCGTTCGGTGAACCCTGCATCCGGTGCGGGTACGAGATTCACAAGGCAAACTATATGGGAGGGACAATTTACTTCTGTGAGCACTGCCAGAGGCGATAAAGAGCTGTAGAATATACAGATTTATGAAAAGACAGGGCAATCGCTTCTGTCTTTTTTTGATGCACAGCCTCCTGCAGAGGAAACAGGCCGCTAAGGCAGCGCATAGGTTACTGTTCACAGGTCAGGAATGCGCTGAACTGCGCATTCCGTGAGAAAACGTACAGCTTGAAAAGCAAAAATCCATTTGCGTACGAACGAAGTTCGTATTGCAATTTTTGCATGGATTTTTGCCTGTTACTGGAACGGAGTGAACAGTAACGCGCATGGGGCGCGCGGCGAGACCTGAAAGGGATATTTTCTTGATATCTAAGGGAGAGAATGATATAATAAGCTACAGAACTGAATTTCGGGAGTATATCGGTAAAAGGAGCGTTTGGTCTGTGGAAGGTGTCATTTTATTGCTGGAGGATGAGGAGAGCGTGAACCGCGGTGTGTGTTTTACGCTGGAAAGGGCAGGATATCAGGTATATGCATGCGGCAGTATCCGGGAGGCAAAGCAGTTGTTGGAGATGTACCAGCCGCAGATGCTGATCTGTGACCTGACGCTGCCGGACGGCAATGGATTGGAGTTCATAAGGGAGGTGCGCAAAGCGCAGAGTGATATCTACATTCTGTGCCTGACGGCATTGGACAGCGAGACGGATTACGTGATGGGGTACGGTGCCGGGGCGGACGATTATGTGGCAAAGCCGTTTTCCCTGTCGGTGCTGACCTTGAAGGTCCAGGCGTATTTTGAACGGAACCAGAGGGCAGAAAACAGTGAGATATCCTTTGGAAAGCTTCGCGTCAACATGCGCAGGATGCGCGCGTGGAGGGAAAGCGAAGAGCTGTTTTTCACCAAAACCGAGTGGAGACTGTTGATGCTGTTTGTGCAGAATCCAAACCAGATTTTATCCAAAAATCAGATCCTGGAGTTTGTGTTTGACACGGACGGAGATTTTGTGGAGGAGAATACGATCGCGGTCATGATCCGCCGCCTGCGGGAGAAGATTGAGGAAGATCCGGCAAAACCGCAGTATATTCGAAATGTCCGAGGGATGGGATACGTATTGCATGTGTTATAAATCGTTTTAAGGGGGAATTCTAATGAAAAAAAAGAGTGCCGTGATACTTTTCTTGTTGATTTGCTGCTTTCTGTCAGGGTGTGCAGACTTGCTGAGAAATGAAGAAATGGACGAAGAAGTGGCGCGTTTAATTAAGGCATTGAATGAGGACGATGCCGATCAGATCTATTTATCCATGTATCCAGACGTTGTTACACGGGAGGAATTTGACGAGTCCTATGAGTCTGTCCGTCAAATCTGGGAACAATCCGATAACTACACGACGAAACTAAAGTCCATAAACACGAAAAAGAACATCAATAAATCTGGGAATTCCCTTGTCTGTCAGGCGCAGTATTACGTCTACACCCAGAACCAAGATTACACCGTCACGCTTACCCATCTGTCTGATGACAACGGAGACGGGGTGTACCAGTTCAATCTCAATATTGGAGCGGAGCCTGTGCTGATCAGCGGCGGCTTTACAACTGCCGGGGAGAATTCTGCGCTTCAATGGGGACTGCTGCTTCTGAGTGTCCTGTCATATCTCATTATCATTGTCACGGCAGTCGACATTCTTCGGAAACGTCCCCGGCTGTTTGGAGTGTGGCTTGCGGCAGCGCTGACATTTGCGGGCTTTTCGATACAGATATCGCCTTCTAACCTGCATCTGGGCGGAAATGTGAGCTGGTTTGTTCTGTCTGCTTTTAGAATTTACAGCGGCGGCATCCGGAATTTTGTTTTTGCACTTCCTGTGGGAGCTATTGTCTACTGGTGCCTGCGGAAAAAGCTGTTGTCTAAAAAAGTGAAGATAGAAATGGTATGAGAAAAAGGAAGCAAGAGAATCGATTCTATGCGAAGGCGGCAGTCGTGCTCATTATGATGATTTTGCCAGCGGGGCTGCTGATGTATCACGCGTGGTGCGGCTACAAAGATAAGATGGAAATCCTGTATGTGATTTTGGAGCGGCAGAGTGAGGGAGCAGAGCCAATTGACATTGTGACGGGACTGTTAAAGGGGCAGATTGAGGCAGAAGTATCGGATGCAGAACAAAGTCTGAAGCAGTACGGATTTCACGATTCCTTTGAGAACCATTATAAAAAATCCCTGTATCTCAGCTGGACAGTTATCGCTGTGGTATTCTGCCTGCTTTGTGCGGCATTTTTGACACTGCTTTGCTGGATAGACAAAAGGCAGAAGCTGATGCGGAAAAAGGAATTGCTCTGGCTGCAGGAGCAGGTGACAGCACTGCGCGACAGTGCGGCTGACAACAGACAAAATCTATGCGGCGGACAGTATGACAACAGGCAGAGTATGCTGGAGAGCTGCGATGAGGATTTGGGACGCCTGCTGATGGAGTTTGCCGCACTGACGGACAGCATTGCCCTGTTCCGCCAGCGGGCAGAGTGCGAGCGGGAGGCGACAAAGGTGCTTGTGACGGACATTTCCCATCAGCTGAAAACGCCGGTTGCAGCACTTGGGACAAGTTTTGAAATCCTGCAGTCTGACAGTCTGGACGGGGCGGAATACCAGGAGTTTTTGGAGCGGTGCAGGATTCAGATTCTGCGGCTCGGGGAGCTGGGGTCGGCGCTGGTCAATATTTCCCGCATGGAGACGGGAATGATTGAACTCAGAAAGGAGGAGCGGAAGCTGTTTGACACGGTTTTGCTCGCGGTGAACCGCATTTATCCCAAGGCGGAGGAAAAGGGGATAGAGATGGAACTGCAGGCGGAGGAGGAATTGCATCAGATTAAGGTTATACATGATTCGAAATGGCTGTGCGAGGCATTTTTGAACGTGCTGGAAAATGCGGTGAAATACAGTGCGGGCAGTTCAAAGATTCTGATTCGGATGATACGGATGACGGTCTATCTGCGCATTGAGATCGAGGACGAGGGCATCGGGATTCCCCGAAAGGAGTGGAACAGGATATTCCAGCGGTTTTACAGGGGCGAGGCGCGGGAAGTGCAGGAAGAGTCCGGCTCCGGTGTGGGACTTTACCTGGCGCGCGAAATCGTATCAAGGCATGGAGGGACGCTGGCGGTCACTGCGCCGCGTCATGGGAAGCGCGGGAGCTGTTTTGTGTTTCAGCTGCCGTATTTGACATAAAAGTCTTACAATATTGTAAGGCTTTTTTCTTTTTTTGAAAGCGGATTGAAAGAAAACTGTGAAATAATAGCAGTATGGAAAGGAGGAGGTTTTTGATGAATACTATTTTAAGGACAGAGCATCTGTGCAAATATTACAGATCGGGAGAGAATGAGGTGCGCGCGGTAGACGACAGCAATATTGCCGTCAGACAGGGTGAGTTTGTCGCAGTTGTCGGAAAATCCGGTTCCGGAAAGAGTACGCTCTTACATATGCTGGGCGGTCTGGATTATCCGACCAGCGGAAAAGTGTATGTGGGCGACATGGAGCTCTTTTCGCTGAAAGAGGATGCCCTGGCGGTTTTCCGAAGAAGGAAGATGGGATTTGTCTTTCAGGCCTACAATCTGGTTTCGTCCATCAATGTGTGGGAGAATATTGTGCTTCCGATCGGACTAGACGGGAGAAAGGCCGACCAGGATTTCGTGAAAGATATCATAAGTACGCTGGGGCTGGAG
>CAMWXA010000391.1 GCA_947178035.1 uncultured Lachnospiraceae bacterium
TGATGACGCAGATGAACATTTAGCCATGTCAGCCTCTGACAAGTCAAATTGATGCCTTATTTATTGACAGTTCCTTATATCCACAAATCATCTTAAAATCATTCTTATATGTTCATACATCCTTCAATGCAGTCAAAAATGCTTTCGCGGCCTGATACAGTTCCCTTGTCGGAACCTTCGTGTCATCCGCTGCACCGTTTACAGCCCTGTCCTGTCCGAATTTGTTCAGGTCAACAGACTTTGCATGCACCAGACTGATATGAATCTTCTTGTCGCCAGCCTTGCCGAGCTCCTGCTTAACTGCATCTTCCAACTGTGTCAGCTCTGTCTTTTGGGCACTATTCTCATACACTACCATTCCTGATATCCGATCCCCTGTGACATCAAACTCTGCTGCCACCTTGCCAAGGTTTTCTGTATCAAGTGTCACTGCCACCTTTCCGGTCTGCGATGTATTGTGGTAAATCTTTAGATTGACAGAAGTAATCTCACCCTTGATATTCATCGGAATCTCATAGTTTTCTTCCCTTGCCAGATTTCCTGCGAGGGAAAGCCCCTTATACAGTGCCTTTGCAGCCTTCACATCAAGTCTTGTATTGGAAGAACCGCCTGCATAGACGATCTGTTCCACCGCCTTATTTGCCTCGCCAATTATCTCCTGATAGGACACACCGGCCTGCTTTGTATCTGTCAGATTTTCAATAAAATGATCAGCCTGCCGCAATACTTCATTTTCTACCGCAATACTGTCTGCCGAATCTGTTGTGTCCGCGTTTTCTGCATCTGCTGCACTTCCTGTATCTCCGTGAATAATCTGCTTAAAAAGGGAACCACGCTCAAAGAGCAGCGTCGTTGCCGCCTGGACATTGTCAATGCTGATATTCTGTCCATAATCGATCAATGACTGAATAATCTGATCATCAATCTGCTCTACTTCTTTCATACTCTCTTGGAAGTTTTTGAGTTCTGCAGTCTTTTCCTGCGCCCGCTCCGCACTATTCTCTGGCACTCGCGTCGCCCTTACGGTGTCGGCAAACGCCTCAATTGTCGTATCAGCTGTGATCTCTTCCGATTTCAGCTGTGCAAAATCTGTCTTCTTTACAAGCTCGTCATTGATCTCACCAGACAGACGCGCTTAATATTTTTCCTGCTCTTGTGTCCTTTCAGAATCATTGTCTGTCGCATTATGGTAACCAGCGTTGATTTGTGCGTCGATCGCCTTCCCTTTGGTTATCAGATCTTCCAATGCCCCAAAACCATCATCCACGCGGATGTCCATATTCTTGTCTGCCGCTGTCCGCACTGCCGACAACATATTCTTGAAGTTCATCTGTGCGCCTGTCGCCACGAGATTTCCAATCACTGCACCATCCGATTTCTCGATCTGGCGGAACATTCTGTATATACCAATATATGCTTCCCGCTCCTGCGCGTTGATTCCCCCCGTACGATCAAGCCGCTGTAAAAATTTCGAATACTTCTCTGCATCCTGTGCAGGTTCCAGATCCTTACTGTTCAGATATGCCTCGAGCTCCTCCATCGTCATCTCAAGAGGATTTTTCTGTTCCCGAATCATCTGAAGCGTCGTCGCCGGCGTCATTTTGCTGATCACTCCTGTGACCTGACTGTCCGCTTCCTTGACTGCATTGATATTGTCCTCATTGATTTCCATGCGGTTGTACCCGAGAATCCTGACAGCACGTTTATTGGCCTCACTTGTCTCCAATCCTAAGTCTGTGAGAATATCATCGATATTCCGAAAGGCCTTGCTGATCCGGTCTCCAAGATCCCTGCGCGGCTCCGTCATCAATGTCTCGTATGCCTCGGACGCTTTTCCTTGCTGACTGGGATTCTGACCCGGATTTTTATTGCTATTATTATCATTCTGTTGGTTTAACTGTTCCGCAAGCTCCTTGCCAGCTTCGTGGATGTGAAGCAGTGTACTCTGGGAAAACTTTGACAGTATTTTCCCGATTACAGCTGCAGGCATCCCAGACAGTTCTTTTGTCTTAACCAGCGTATCTTCATATAAAAGTGCACGCTCTGTATTTTCCTCTGCGCTCTCTCCCTGGAAAAGAACTGCCTTAATACTGTCCTCTGCGGCCTTCAGCGCATCTACCAGCTTCGAAAGCTCTGTCGTGTCAATGGAAATTCCCGCTTTTAAGAGGTGGCGGTTTGCCTCCTCCGTCATCATCAGACGGATTTCCTCCAGCTGGCGCCTTGCCTGCATCTCTCTCAGTGCCTCTGCATTCGCCGCATTTGTATCTGCATCAACGATGTCTGTCTCATCAATCTGTTCCGCTGCCGTCTGCTGTTCGTCAATCTGTTTCTGTGCCTCGGACAGATTCCTGATAGTCATCTCTTTTCCCGACTCTGCCACCTCATGGACTGCCTCATCGGAAATCTGCGCTACCTGCTCTACAATCTCTTGCGCCTGCTCTGCAATGGACCTCTCGCCTCTCATGTCCGCCTCTACCGGAGACTTTCCGTTCTGCATGGCTGTCACACACAGATCAACGATATTATCCTGATTCATTGGCAGGGACAGATTCTTCAGCTCTGTCGCTTTGGTGAGATTGTCTGCATTCAGCTCAATACCGGACGCAACAAGCCATTTGGCATTCTCGACAGCCTGCGCTTTTGTCTCGGCATCGATATCCAGCCCTGCTTCTTCCACAACAGAGTCGATGCGTCCCTCAAGATTTTTCCAGTTAATGCTGTCCGCTTTTTTCGCATAATATTTTCCGTAATTCCCCTGCCCCTCGCTGTAATAGCCCTGGGACTGACGAATATTCTCTGTACTTGAATACTGCGCTTTGTATATATTTTCGACTGTGGGCGCTTTTCCGTTCACAATCAGGTACTTGATGGCATCCTCTGAGAGTTCCCCGACACCCGATGCTTCCATCACAGCACTCACAAGCTCCGCGATATTTTCATCTGTGACAGGCATATCACTTTCCTGCAGTGCATCTGAAAGTTTCCCCACAAGCTCATTGACGAGCGCACCTGCATCCGCCCTGCTTCCGACGATCTGTTCTATCGTATCCAAATCGAGATTGTCATTGTATCCTGCAACTTCGACTCCCGCCTGTGCCAGTGTCACCTTGATCCTGTCTACAATCGTCACATATGTCTCCACATCGACGTTTCCCGGGTTGAATCCTTCCTCCTGCATCTTCTGAAGATCCTCCCCTGAAACGCAGCTGGACATCACTAACATAAAGTCTTTCTTGGATTGAGCATTCGAATTTGCCGCCTGCTGCATAATATCTTCAGCGGTCATTCCATGACCTCCGTATGCCTCGTTATCCATAACTTTATCAGCGATGTCCAGTGTGTAGCCACTCCTAGATACCTTTCCTGTACCTTGTGTGGCTGGTTTATATGTAGTTGTAGTTGGTTCGGTGTTGACTGGTACAGAGGCGGAATACTGCGTATCTACGGTAATATTCATACACATTCCCTGCTCTTTCCCTATCTTATTCTCAGAAAGCATGAAAAACTATCCTGTGCTGTCTGCATATATTTTCATGCTTCCCTATATTAACCTATCTGGCGATAGCAATTCTGCTCTCATCCAGACACCTTTCTTGTAATATATGTCGGAATATTTTCGGAAAAACTTAAGAGTGATTTTTATTTTCTTAGAACCGGTTCCTTCCATTCTCTGTGATGAAGTGCCCCTTCCATCTGCATTCCCGCAAAGTCATGCTGTCTCAGCGCCTCATATAGAACGATGCTGACACTGTTTGACAGATTCAGACTTCTAATCTGATCCAACATCGGAATGCGAAGGCAGGTATCTTCGTATTCTACCAAAATATCCTCGGGAATCCCGGCACTCTCCTTTCCAAACATGATAAAATCATTCATGCCAAATTGCGCCTGTGTGTATCCTTTCTTTGCCTTGGTTGTCGCCATCCAGATCTTCGAATCAGAATTCCATGCAAGGTTTTTCTCTACAAATTCTTCAAAGTTCATGTACCGGCGCACATCAAGATGCTCCCAGTAATCCATGCCTGCCCTGCGCAGCTCTTTGCCCGTCAGCCGAAATCCCAATGGTTCTATCAGATGGAGTACGGTCCCTGTCGCAGCACAAGTTCTGCCGATATTTCCAGTATTTGTCGGAATTTCCGGCTGATACAGTACGATATTCATACACACTTCCTCCCATGCCGCCATCAGCGGCACAAACAATCCGTGAAGAACGCTGCCCCTGCGTTCTTCGGTGTGAAGTCTTAGATTTTCTTAGCGGGCGTCTTTTGGCCGCTTAGAAAATCTCTTCACACTTCC
>CAMWXA010000392.1 GCA_947178035.1 uncultured Lachnospiraceae bacterium
CTGCCACATACTGCGAGATTACTGTAGCTGCAGCTGCCCCGCCGACGCCCCACATCAGCACGCGGATAAAGAATAAGTCCAGAAAAATATTCAAAACTGCCGAGACGCCAAGAAAGCAGAGCGGTATCAGCGAATTCCCAAGAGCGCGCATAAAGTTTGCCACAAAGTTATACAAAAAAGTCGCCGCAATCCCCGCAAATATCCACAAAAGATACTCCTTCATGAACGGTACGACCTCGTCCGGCACGCGGAGAAATGCAAGAATCCCATGAATCCCTGCATACACCAGAATATTCAGAGTCACGGTGACGGTTCCGATCATCAGAAACGCCATGTAGATTCCCTTTTCCAGCCTGTCATAGTCGCGCCTGCCAAACTGCATGGAAAAAAAGGCGCTGCTGCCCATGCAGAGCCCTAGTATGATTGAGGTCACAAAAACCATCAGTGTGTAGGAAGAACCCACTGCCGCCAGCGCGTTTTTGCCGAGAAAACGCCCGACGATCAGCGTGTCAACCACATTGTAAAGCTGCTGGAGTACATTTCCCACCATGATCGGAAATGCAAACTTCAACAGCTTTTTCATGATATTTCCCTGGGTTAAATCATAGTTCATTTCATTTATCCTCATTTCCGTATCAAATTCCGCGCTCCTAAGAAACTGTTAAGAAAGTTTCTTAGAATGCATTTGAAAAATTATTCCTGTCACACTCCTTTGTCTATCTATATTTTATCACGTTTATGATGTTTGTAAATATTGTTTCTTTCCACCAGCAAATGAAAAATCCCGACTGCACCGCAAATGCAATCGGGATTTTGTTTATCTCGCTCCTTTATCGTAAGGTATGCCCTCAGCCTTAGGCGCCCTTGATTTCCCGGAGACAAATACAAGAACGACCAATGAAATAATATACGGAAGCATATTATATATCGTGCTCGGAATCTTGAGCGCCACAAGCGCATCAAATCCCATATAGACATTGGAAAGCGCGCGGAACATTCCAAACAACAAGGCTGTAAGTCCAATATTGACCGGACGCCACTGTCCGAAAATCATAACCGCCAGAGCCAGGAATCCAAACCCAGCCACACCGTTCTCGAACTTCCATTCGCTGACACCCGCTGTGATGTAGACAAGACCGCCAAGTCCGCCAAGAGCGCCTGATATCAAAACACCTGCATAGCGCATCTTATAGACATTGATTCCCACAGAATCCGCCGCCTGAGGATGCTCACCACAGGCACAGAGGCGCAGCCCAAATTTTGTCTTGTACAGTACGATATAAGAAGCAATCAGCACCAGCAGTGCAATCAGCATAAACCAGTTAAACTCAAAGGAACCAATATTCACGAGAAACGACTTCTTTGCCTGCCCATAAACAACCGTCGAAGATACGTTATCCACACTCTCTGCGGTGTTAATCGCTCTTACGAGCACTACTGCAACCGCTGGCCCAAGAAGATTAAGTGCCGTTCCGACAAGTGTCTGGTCAGCGCTGAATTTGATCGCTGCGATTCCAAGCAGCATTGAGAAAATCATGCCGCTTATGACACTCGCGAGCACAACAAGCAAAATGACGATGACAGCCGGCATTCCAGCCGGAATGTACTTCATGGTAAGCGCCCCGCCAAGCGCTCCTATGACCATGATGCCTTCAAGTCCGATATTGATGACACCGCTGTGCTCCGAAAAACACCCGCCAAGTGCCACAAGTGTCAGAACGGAAGCAAATATGAATGTATACTGAATCAGCAACAGCATTACCTTGCGCCCCCTTTCTTCTCATCCCTTTTATCCAGATATCTGTTCAGACGAAGCTTGAAGAAAAATACAAAACCACACAAGTAAATGATAAATGCGGAAATCAGATCTGAAATCTGTGAGCAGTACATTGTCTTATCCACATAGGTTCCACCGCTGGTGATATGCTGGATAAAATAGGAGGCAAAAATCGCCCCGATCGGATTCGAACCGCCAAGAAAAGCCGCCGCAATCCCGTTAAAACCCATCGCGGGAACTGATGTCTGCTGCACCATCCACTGCTCAATGCCAGTCAGATAAAAAATTCCTGCACCAAGCCCTGCAAGTCCGCCGGCAATCATCATTGTCAGTATAATATTCCTCTTCTCACGCATACCGCAGTATTTCGCCGCGTTTTTATTCAAGCCTGTGGCCTTCAACTCATAGCCAAATTTTGTCTTTTCCAGCAGAATCCATATGACCACTGCCACAATGACAGCCAACAGCAGTCCAACCGTGACAAATTCATTTTTGGAAAACAGTTTGTCCAATCCCATGTTTGGCAGCAGTGCACTCTTGTTCGTGCTCGAAAGCGGTTTGGTATACGGCGTTGTCTGCTCCTTCACAGTTGTCAGGAGCATATTCACAGCATAGAGCCCGATCCAGTTGAGCATGATACAGGAAATCACTTCATTTACATTGAAATACGCCTTTAGCGCACCGGAAACTGCCCCGACAAGCGCAGCTGCAATAATTGCGGCAAACAGACACAGGTACCATGGCATACCAAATTTCAATCCGCAGTACAGACAGGCTCCCGCACCAATCACATACTGTCCTGCCGCGCCAATGTTAAACAGACCCACTTTCCACGCAAACAGCACAGACAGAGAACACATCAGCAGCGCGGATGCCTTTACCAGCGTCGTGCCAAAATACTTCGTTGCAGCCGCCGCACTTGGATAATACAGGAAGTTCTTCAGGATCGCGATAATCGCTTTTCCAGCCCCTTGCGGATTGATGATCAGCAGTACGAAATACCCAATCAAAAGGCCTATGACAATACAGAGCAGTGACCCAAGAATGGTCTGAAAGCCGCTGTTTCTGATACATTTATTCAGAAAACTGCCTTCTCTTTGCTGTTCATTCTTCATCCCGCCGCCTCCTTTCCATTCGACCTTTTAGAGCCTGCCATGTAGAGTCCAAGCTCCTCGACAGACACTTTCTTAGGGTCAAATTCTCCTACAATCTCTCCTTCGTACATCACAAGAATCCTGTCTGAGACATTCATAACCTCATCGAGCTCCAGACTAATCAGCAAAACACCTTTTCCGGCATCTCTCTGTGCCACCAGCTGCTTGTGAATGTACTCAATCGCTCCTACATCAAGTCCTCTTGTCGGCTGCACAGCGATCAAAAGCTCAGGGTTCTTGTCAATCTCACGGGCAATAATCGCCTTCTGCTGGTTGCCCCCGGACATGGAACGCGCCTTCGTGGCTGCACCCTGTCCTGATCGTACATCATACTGCTCGATTAACCTATTCGCATACTGCCGGATTTCTTTTCGTCTCAAAAAACCAAGTTTATTGGTAAACTGAGGTTCGAAATATCTCTGCAAAACAATATTATCCTCAAGAGAGTAATCCAGAACAAGCCCATGCTTATGCCTGTCCTCGGGAATGTGGCTCATACCCAGAGTCAGACGCTTGCGAATCGGCATATGTGTGATATCCGTACCATTCATCGTAATTGTGCCGCTTTTTAGTGGTTCCAGGCCTGACAGACCATACACAAACTCTGTCTGTCCATTCCCATCAATGCCCGCAATGCAGACGATCTCACCCCTGTGCACCTGAAGGGATACGTTGTTCACGGCGTTGTTTTTATGCCGTTTTGATGCCACAGTCATCCCCTTGATATCCAGAACGACATCCTTGGGCTTAGAAGGCTTCTTCTCCACGACAAAATTGACATCCCGCCCCACCATCATGGCAGAAAGCTTTTCAGGCGTTGTGTCCTTAACTGTTACTGTGCCAATGTATTTGCCTTTTCTCAGAACGCTGCATCGGTCTGCCACCTGCATAATCTCAGAAAGCTTGTGTGTGATAAACAAAATACTCTTGCCCTCCGCCGCAAGATTTTTCATGATAGTCAGAAGCTCCCTGATCTCCTGCGGTGTCAGCACTGCAGTCGGCTCATCAAAAATCAGGATATCATTGTCGCGGTAAAGCATTTTCAGGATTTCTGTTCTCTGCTGCATGCCTACCGTGATATCTTCGATGATGGCATCGGGATCCACCAATAGACCATATTTTTCGGACAGAGCAACTACTTTCCTGCGCGCCTCATCTTTCTGAAGCAGCCCGCCTTTCGTAGTCTCAACCCCCAAAATAATGTTGTCTAAGACAGAAAAACACTCTACAAGCTTGAAATGCTGGTGAACCATACCAATTCCCAAAGCGGTGGCGTCGTTCGGGTCATTGATCATCACGCGCTTCCCGTCCTTGTGAATCTCACCTTCCTCCGGCTGATACAGCCCAAAAAGCACGCTCAT
>CAMWXA010000393.1 GCA_947178035.1 uncultured Lachnospiraceae bacterium
CCAAAGAGCTTTCTATACCGGCAAAGAATGTTGCAGCGCGAAACAAGCCGGAAAATTTGGATTTGACATTGCTGGAAGTAGAAAACCAGGAGGATTACAAGATTCGCATATCAGGAACAAAAGCGGCGGTCGATGCAGTGAATGCTGAGAATGTGATTGGTGTGGTTGACATGAATGGACTTCTCGAGAATCTGGGGCTTTCAGAGTGGTCTGTGGGAAGCTATCAGGGGGATATCACGTTTAACCTTCCTGAGAATGTGAAACTGGACCATACGTATCAGATGACAATTATATTGGAAGAAATTGCTGACGAAGTAAATGATGATATGAATAATATTGAATGAATTTTGGAGGATTGGAAGAGATGGCTAGACTATTTGGAACAGACGGAGTACGAGGCGTGGCAAATGATGAACTGACACCGCTGCTTGCGATGCAGCTGGGGCAGGCAGGAGCATATGTTTTGTCAAAAGAGAATGCACATAAGCCGACGATCATGGTGGGATGCGACACGCGCATTTCGGGTGATATGCTGGCAAATGCTCTGATGGCAGGTGCCTGTTCTGTCGGGGCAAATGTAGTGTACGTGGGTGTTATTCCCACACCGGCAATTGCCTATCTGACCAAAAAATACAGAGTTGATGCTGGTGTCGTGATATCTGCTTCCCACAATCCAGTTGAGTTCAACGGGATTAAGTTCTTTGACGGGAACGGATTTAAGCTGCCGGATTCGCTGGAGGATGAAATTGAGGAGTTGATTCACAGCGGCTTGAAGGACATTCAGTTTCCAACGGGGCCAAGTGTGGGAAAGATTAAGTACCGCACAGATGCGAGGGAAGAGTATATTAATCATTCTGTACACGCTGTTCCTGTTGACCTGAGTGGTATGAAAATTGTGGTTGACTGTGCGGAGGGAGCTTCTTTTTACACATCGGTTGAGACATTGAAGGAACTCGGCGCAAATATCGTGGCGATACACAACAATCCTGATGGAACAAATATTAATGCAAACTGTGGTTCGACACATATGGGAGAGCTTCAGGCGCGGGTTGTTTATGAGAAGGCGAATGTGGGGCTGGCGTTTGACGGTGATGCTGACAGACTTCTTGCGGTAGATGAGAATGGCAAGCAGGTGGACGGCGATGTGATCATGGCTATTATCGGAAATCATATGAAGTCAAAGGGCACGTTGAAAGACAACACGATTGTGGCCACTGTGATGAGCAATCTCGGATTTTTCCTTATGGGAAAGGAATGCGGGATCAACATTGAGCAGACCAAGGTAGGAGACCGGTATGTATTGGAGAGAATGCTTGAGATTGGTGCAAATCTGGGTGGTGAGCAGTCAGGACATATCATCTTTCTCGATGAAAACACGACAGGGGATGGTCTGCTGAGCGCACTGCATTTACTGCAGGTGATGGTTGAGACGGGAAAATCCCTCTCTGAGCTTGCAACTGTCATGACCGTACTGCCACAGGCGCTTGTCGGTGCGAAGGTTCCGAATCACAAGAAGAATAGCTATATGGAATACACAGAGATTGCGGATGCAGTCAAACATGTGAGCGAGAAGTTTGCGGGTGAGGGCAGAGTGCTGATCAGGCCCTCGGGAACAGAGCCTTTGGTGCGGGTAATGATTGAGGGGAAGGACCAGCAGTTGATTGAGAAAGAAGCCAGAGAGCTTGCAGAATTGATACAGAATGTTATGCTTTGAGGTACACAGTTGTTTAGTTCTACGATTCGGAGGTGTGGGTTATGGTTAGTCAGAAAGTAGTTATTAAGAACCCGACAGGGCTGCATTTGCGCCCAGCAGGAATTTTGTGTAAGGAAGCGATGCAGTTTAGCTCACTGATAACCTTTACATTCCGCGGAAATACAGCAAATGCCAAGAGTGTGCTCAGTGTACTTGGAGCATGCATCAAGAGTGGTGATGAGATTGAAGTTTTTTGTGAGGGTTCAGATGAGAATGAGGCTTTGTCAACTATGATAAAAGTCATAGAGGACGGCTTAGGCGAGTAGAAAAGAAATTAGTCCGAAGCTGCTTCGGACTAATTTTATGTAAAGGATTTTGAGGACTCTGAAGCGCAAGTCTTGTGCAGTGCAGTGAATAGACTCAGGTTTTATGAGAAAAGATAACAATATCAGGAAAGGAAAGCAGGTAGACAGGTATGGTGAAAAAAATTATTGTCACAGGCTGCAACGGACAGCTTGGGCGTGCGATCAACAAAATATATCAGGATAGTACAGAGTATACGTGTGTGAACACAGATGTCGGCGAGCTTGATATCACGAAGATTGATGCAGTGGATCGGTTCGTGGCGGAGGTGAAGCCCTATGCGATCATCAACTGTGCAGCGCACACGAATGTAAACGGCTGTGAGACGGATGTTGACAATGCGTATCGGATCAATGCGATTGGACCGAGAAATTTAAGTATCGCGGCGTCGAGATACCATGCAAAACTGATGCATATCTCTACTGATTATGTATTTGACGGACAGGCCAGCACACCATACACGGAATTTGATATGCCAAATCCCAAAGCTGTGTATGGAAAGACAAAGCTTGCCGGCGAAGAATTTGTCAAAGAATTTGCACGGGATTATTTCATTATCCGCACTGCATGGCTGTATGGCGATGGAAAGAATTTTGTGCGGACAATGCTTGGCCTGGCAGAGAAGCATGACAGAGTAACCGTAGTTGGCGATCAGTTTGGTTCGCCTACGAGTGCGGACGAGCTTGCAGGGGCGATTGCGCATCTATTGCCGACGGACAATTTTGGTCTGTTTCATGGCACTTGTGAGGGAGTTACAAACTGGGCTGATTTTACAAGAGAGATTTTCCGTCTTGCTGGAAAGTCCACTGTCGTTGAGACTGTCACAACAGAGCAGTATGACAAGAATACGACTGGAATTGTGGCACCACGGCCAGCGTATTCCGTACTGGAAAACTATATGCTGAAACTTACGACGGATTACATGTTTGCAGATTGGGAAAAGGCAGTTGCAGAATATATAAAAAGCTTGTCTTTCTGACAAAGTATATGTATACTAGAGATGACATAATTTGGTAATTATGGGGTGGGAATAGACAAATTGACGAAGCGTTCCCCAAAACAGATAGAAAGGAAACAGGTTTTATATGAATAATATTGCATTGATCACCGGAATCACAGGACAGGATGGCTCTTATCTGGCAGAGTTTTTGCTCGCAAAGGGATATGAAGTTCACGGACTGATCCGAAGACACAGTATATCAAACACAATGCGCATTGATCATCTGATCAAATCAGAGTATTACAAAGTGAAATTCTTCCTGCATTTCGCAGACACGACAGACTCCTCCAATTTAATGCGGATTATCGGTGAGATCAGACCGACGGAAGTTTACAACCTTGCCGCACAGTCCCATGTAGGGGTGTCATTTGAGGTTCCAGAGTACACTGCGGACGCAACTGGTGTCAGTACGTTGAAGCTGCTGGAGGCGATCCGGGTCAACGGCGGCAACTGCAGGTATTACCAGGCTTCTACATCAGAGCTTTTTGGCGGGCTTCCAGAGACAGCGCCGCAGAGTGAGACGACACCATTTTACCCCAAGAGCCCGTACGGTGTGGCGAAGCTGTATTCCTACTGGATTACAGTAAATTACAGAGAGTCCTACAATCTATTTGCATGTAATGGTATTTTATTCAATCATGAATCTCCGAGACGGGGGGAGAATTTTGTGACGAGGAAGATCACCCTTGCCATCGCAAATATCATTGCTGGAAAGCAGGACAGGCTTTCCCTGGGAAATATGAATGCCAAGAGAGACTGGGGATTTGCGGGCGATTACGTGGAAGGGATGTGGCTGATGCTTCAGCAGAATACTCCTGGGGATTATGTGCTCGCAACCAACGAGACGCATACAGTGCGTCAGTTTGTTGAGGCGGCGTTTGCGGAGCTTGGCATTGTCATCCGCTGGGAAGGCGAGGGCGTCAACGAGAAAGGTTATGACACAGAGACCAGGAAGCTGCTTGTCGATGTCAATCCTGAGTTTTACCGGCCGGCAGAAGTAGAGTTTTTGTGGGGAAATCCGACAAAGGCAGAGAAGGAGCTTGGCTGGAAGAGAAAGGTAGATTTTAAGGGGTTGGTATCCATGATGATGGATGCAGACCTGAGGGAAGTCACAGGAATGTCGTGTGCAGAATACAAAAGCAAGAGTGACAGTTCAGCAGTGGAAAGCGGAGGAAGCAATGAATAAGTCTTATAAGATATAT
>CAMWXA010000394.1 GCA_947178035.1 uncultured Lachnospiraceae bacterium
GGGTAAGGATGTCCGTGTCATTCACCGCATTATGGAAGGCCGAAATTATGGTACGATATTCAAGGCGAACAGGAACAGGGATTTTAATTTTACGGATTTTATTGACAAGTTACATAAGGAATTGCCCTGAAATGATTTGTTCAAAAAATTTGCATAGATAACATACAATCATTCAGAATCGAGGGGGATTAGTTGCACAATAAGAAAAAAACAAGTGTGAGGAGAATTGTTACCGGAAGGATTGTTTCTGCGCTGCCGGTTGTAGCTTTACAAGGACTGCTCATTTATGGGATTGCGAGATGGCTTGCTCCATTCGCGACGCTCTTTTACAGCGTTTTATCTGTTCTGTCTGCATTGTTTGTCCTCATTCTCATATCCAAAAGAGGAGAGGGCGCCTATAAGATGCTGTGGCTTCTTGTCATGTTTGTGGCTCCGCTGCCAGGCGCATTGATGTATTTATTTTACGGTAACAGACGGACTGGAAAGGTACTCGAACAACGTCTGAATACAGTTCATGACAGTCTTCCTGTAACATTGAATGGCGATGTGAAAATTCAGGAGCAGTTGGAAAAAGAGGACAAAAGGGTTGCCCAGACGTTCGCCTATATCAAGAGGATTACCGGTTTTCCGGTTCTTCGAAATGATACCGCGCAGTACTATCCAGTTGGAGAGCTTTTGTTTGAGCAGATGCTGTCTGCATTGAAGGGGGCAAAACGGTATGTGTTCATCGAATATTTTATTGTTCAGGAAGGTGTCATGTGGGAGGCTATGGTTGATGTCATGGAACAGAAGGTCCGGGAGGGCGTTGATATCAGGGTGTTGTATGACGATATTGGCAGCATTGGCACGTTTTCTCACAGGAACCGGCTTTCACTATTGAAAAAGGGAATCAAATGTGAGAAATTTAATCCGTTGGTTGTCCTGAGCGGTGCGTTAAATAACCGTGACCACCGAAAAATTATGGTTGTGGACGGGATTGTGGCATTCAGCGGCGGTATCAATCTCGCGGATGAGTACATCAACAAGAAGCATCTTTTTGGGCATTGGAAGGATATTGGTTTTAAAATCACTGGGGATGCAGTCAAAAGTTATGCTTATATGTTCATGGAATTTTGGAATGCATCATCGCTGAATAAGATTACGGGTGAATTAATTGGTAAGGACTATGTTCAGTTACGTACATTGGATGATATCGCGTTTGACGGTTATGTGCTGCCATACTATGACTCGCCTAACAGGGAGGAAGCCGCGAGCAATAATCTTTTCATAGACTTATTAGGTCAATCTGTGAATTACATATGGTTTTATACGCCATATTTGTTGTTGGGGGATGGTTTGCGCGATGCGTTTGTGAGGGCAGCCCAGCGAGGGGTGGATGTCAGAATTGTCATGCCGGGAATTCCAGATAAAAGGGTTGTATACCGAATGTCAAGAAGTTATTATCGCGAATTATTGGAGGCTGGAGCAAAGATTTATGAGTACACACCGGGATTCGTGCACGCGAAAGCCTGTCTGGTGGACGATTGTATTGGTTCGATTGGGACAGTCAATCTTGACTACAGGAGTCTATATCTGCATTATGAGTGCAATGCATTGTTCTATAAGGCTTCCATCCTTGACGACTTGAAAAAGGATTTCGAGGAATCGATGAAAGTGAGCAGGGAACGCACCTTGCAGGAGGAGAAGAAGGGATTGCTGCACAGAATTATCAATGGTATACTGCGGATATTTGCTCCGCTGGTTTGATACACAGAGCACAAGAAAAAGGAGAGTAAAAATATGTATATAGGAAATCATTTGTCATCGTTGAAAGGCTTTGAAAATATGGGGAAAGAAGCGCTGCAGTTAGGTGCCAGCACGTTTGCTTTTTTTACCAGAAATCCAAGAGGAGGTGCAGCGAAGGAGATTGATCCGGAGGATGCATTAAAGCTTCGCAAATTGATGGAAGAACATCATTTTGGCAAACTGGTAGCCCATGCATCGTACACAATGAATGTGTGTGCACAGAAGGAAAATATAAAAAAATTTTCGCGAGAGACGCTTGCTGACGACATGAACCGCATGGAATATCTGCCAGGGAATTACTACAACTTTCATCCTGGCTCCCATGTGGGACAGGGCACAGAGGCGGCAATCCCTATGATTGCGGATGCCATCAACTATGCGCTGAAGCCGGAGCACACTACGACACTCCTTCTGGAGACAATGCCTGGAAAGGGTTCTGAGGTGGGCAGAAACTTTGAGGAGCTGCGGGCGATTATCGATCTTGTGGAGCTGAAGGACAAGGTGGGTGTGTGCTTTGACACCTGTCATGTGTGGGACGGCGGATATGATATTGTCGGGGATCTCGACGGTGTGCTTAAGCAGTTTGACGATATTATAGGGCTTGACAGGCTCAAGGCGGTTCACCTTAATGACAGTATGAATGTAAGGGATTCTCACAAAGACCGCCACCAGAAAATCGGCGAAGGTGAAATTGGTGCAGAGGCGCTGAAAGCAGTTGTAAAACATCCCATTCTGGCAGACAAGCCTTTTATATTGGAGACGCCAAATGACGACGAGGGATATGCAAGGGAAATTGCTATGATTAAAAGCTGGTAAAAAATCAGAAATCAGATATTTATGTTGCAAAGAGAGGCGTGTGGGGGTTAATATGAATATAGAGGAAATGACAAAACGGATTAATGAATTGTATCACAAATCACAGGCAGAGGGACTCACTGAGGAGGAAAAGGCGGAGCAGGCAAAGCTGCGCGCAGAATATGTAGCAAATGTGCGTGCTAATCTGCGAGGACAGCTTGATAATATATCGATTCAGGAAGCGGACGGAAGTATTACCAACCTTGGTGAAAAGGCGAAGCGTGACGTAATGGAGTAAAGAGATGGAAACCAAAGCTGAGATAAGAAAGAGAATACTTGAGATCCGGAAAGAACTGACAGACGACGAGATTGCATCCAAAAGCGGGGCGATCGTTCAGAAAGTAATCAAAACTCCCGAATACAGGGAGGCAGACAATATTCTGCTCTACGCGGATTACTGCCGCGAGGTGATGACGCGCGGAATTTTTGAGGATGCCCTCCTTCACAGAAAAAAGATCTATTTTCCGCGCGTTGACAAGCTGACAAACACGATGGAATTTTATCAGGTGATATCAATCAGACAGCTGGAGCGGGGATATATGGACATCCTTGAACCGAGGGAGGATATGCGCGCGCGCTATCAGTTTCAGCCTAAGGAAGATACGCTGGCGATTCTGCCAGGGGCAGCATTTGATACTTCGGGATACCGGGTAGGATACGGAAAGGGTTTTTATGACAAATTTCTTGCGAATAAGCGGCAGCTTTCTACCATGGCGCTGGCGTTTGCCTGTCAGATTGTCGACGAGATACCGAAGGATGCACATGACATCAAGATGGATAAGATTGTTACAGAGGAAATTATTTATTCGTTTTTAAGGATATAAAAAACGATAACATTTGCGTAGTTTTTCGAAGAATGGCAGGTCTGTTCTTCTGGAAAATTTATATAAAGGGAAACTGCTGATTTGGCAGAGGAATGGAGAGGAATATGACAATAAAGGAAAAGGCAGCAGCGATGAAGCTTGACAGTACACGGATGGCTTCAAAATCCGCTGAGATAAGGAATCAGGCGCTTGCAGCGATTGTCAAAGTGCTGCTTGCAAACCAGAATGAAATTTTTAGGGCAAATGAGCAGGATTTGGCAGAGGCGGAAAAAAATAACATTCCGGATGCGGTTGTAAAGCGGCTCAAATTCAGCCCGCAAAAGCTTACGGATGTGATCAGAGGGATTGAGGATTTGATTCAGCTGGCCGATAAAGTATATGAGACCCAGTTTGTGCGGGAGCTTGACGAGGGACTGACGCTTGTCAGAGAGAGATGCCCGATTGGTGTGATCGGTGTTATTTTTGAGGCAAGACCAGACGCGCTAGTGCAGATTGCATCCCTGTGTATCAAAAGCGGAAACTGTGCAATCTTAAAGGGTGGAAGTGAGACAAAGCACACGAACAAAGTACTGTTTTCACTAATCTATCAGGCTGCAATAGAGAGCGGATTGCCGGAGAACTGTCTCTTTCAGGCAGAGCAGAGGGACGAAATCACAGAACTGTTAGCGTGTCATGAGTCGGTAGACCTGCTGATACCGAGAGGTTCCAATACGTTTGTGCAGTATATTATGGACAACACCAAAATACCTGTAATGGGGCATGCTGAC
>CAMWXA010000395.1 GCA_947178035.1 uncultured Lachnospiraceae bacterium
TTTTATTCCTGTATTAATCTGTAACACTCTCTGCCAGGTGTGCAAATCCTTTAAAAACAGGATATTAATGGAAAAATCGCTACAGATTCATTTTGCATGTATATATGTATGACTGCTGCTTATGTATCTCTGTTACAATGAGCAATCGTACTCCACATAATCTACGACTGCATACCCACAGTTCTCCTTAACCTCAGAACCTGCATAGCAGCAGAACACACCATTCTTGACACCTACCCAGCGCCCTGGAACTGCGTTCATCTCCCCTGCTTTCCTGTAGCTGCTGCCATCTGTGCTGTACCCGAATGTCACCAGCTCTAACGGAAAGCCTTTTTCTTTGCTGTTCAAATCCTGTGTTCCTGTCTGCTTCACGGTGTATTTCACATAGATTTCCCCGGCATGATTCCAGTCAAGCTCAGGAAGTTCCTGCGCGGACTCCTCCACTGCCTCGACCAGAATTTTCCCATACTTCTGTTCTCCCTCAACAAAGCGCGGCAGAAGACGGCTTCCGTCTTTTCGGAATGTGAGAAGCCCGTATTGCATACCCATAGAAATGACACCTGCCTCTTCTCCGTCTGCGAGATGGGAGAGGTCGAGTTTCGTAATGCATGTAAACTCCGGGGCCGGCCACTTCTGCAGTAAAAGATTGGGCATTTCACCATAGACCTTTTCCATTCTGACTGCATTCAGTTTCAGACTGTTCCCTGTCAGCTCATACCATTCTTTCCGGGGATTGGCATTCCACTGCCACTGCAGTCCGAGCTGATTTCCTGTGAAATCGTCGGAAGCCGCCGGCTCACACACGCTGACTGTAATATCTCCTACATTCGGTTTTCTGTATTCCATAACAGGCTCACCGTAATCACGGCGGATTCCGTCGGTTCCCTCCTTCGCAATCCCGATGACCGGCCAGTCTTCGTGCCAACTCATAGGCTGCAGATGTGTGATGCGCCCTGCGGCATAGACGTCCTGAAAATGAAGGAACCAGTCCTCGCCCGTGACGGTGTCAACCCATGCGCCCTGGTGCGGTCCGTTCACTGTACTGTCACCCTGACGCATCACGACTTTGTATTCATAGGGTCCAAATACATTTCTGGAGCGGAGCACAGTCTGCCAGCCGACTTTAACGCCTCCCGCCGGCGCAAAGATATAATACCAGCCGTTTCTCTTGTACATTTTGGGTCCTTCGATGGTCTCCTGGTCATTCTCATTTCCGTCAAAGATTTTGACTTCCTCACCAATCAGTCCCATTCCGTCAGGCTGCATTTCCACCATGTGAAGGACACTCTTGTAGCCGATCCGGCTCTTCGCCACGCCTGCGACAAGATAGGCCTTTCCGTCATCGTCCCAGAACGGACAGGGATCAATCCAGCCCGCACCCGGTCTGATGTTGACCGGCTTTGACCATGTTCCAAAAGGGTCGGTCGCGGTGCTCATGTAGATGCCCTCATCCGGCATGGGAAAGCAGACAAAATAAGTTCCCTCGTGATACCGGATTGCAGGCGCCCACACGCCGCAGCCGTGGATGGGCTCCTTGTAGCGCTCCTCTGGAATCTCACTGATGATATAATTCACTACTTTCCAGTTTACGAGATCTTTGGAATGCAAAAGCGGGAGTCCTGGCGCATTGCAGAAGCTTGATGCAATCATAAAATAGTCCCCGCCGACACGGATTGCATCGGGATCTGAGTAGTCCGCGTAGAGGATTGGATTGCGGTAATTGCCATTTCCTAAATCTGCGTTCCATATACTGTTTGATTTCATAGATGTACCTGCCTTTCTATCGTGATTCGTTTGCCGTTTTCTATAAGCTTAGTATACTGCATCCGCGCGGCTCTCTTCAATGCCGCAATCGGTTATTTCTATGCCAAATATTGCGGTTCCGTATTGTTTTCCCCGCAAAACATGTATATACTGTAATCAGGATTTTACACGAATTTGCTCAGGAACTGTCCTAAAACTTCATCGGCAGTTCTTCGAGCGAGAATGCCAGCGTTTTTACCATATGCTGGGCGAGAACGGAGAAAGGAAAGCCTGATTGGTTTGGTATTGCGATATGATTTATCAGAACTGGGACGAGTATTTATTTGTAAAAGTGACCTACAATAACAATTATCACGCACATATGCACCGCCAGGTTGAGATCTTCTATGTGCTCGACGGAGCGATCGAGATTACGATCTCCGGCCAGAAAAGGCTTTTGGAAAAGGGAATGGTCTCGATTGCCTTTCCAAATGTTGTGCACGAAACCTTTACGCCAGAACATTCCTCCGCTGTTATGATTATTTTTAACCATACCTTTCTCCCTGATTTTTCTGCAGAATTTAATACACAGACACCGAAATATCCCTTTCTTGACTGTCCCCAACAAGCGGAACAGCTGTCTATGCTGATAAAAGGGCTTCTGGCAAACACGCAAAAACCGGGCGGGGAAGACTTTCCCAGCCCGGGTGGCACCGATGCGCCACGCATCGGCACAGCTCCTGTGCATCCTACAGATACCCGCATCTCAAAGGGATATCTGTACCTTCTTACCGCTATGATTTTATCACAGATGCCGCTTGCCAGGCTGGAAAATCTGTATGACTCTGCCGGCATCTGTCAGGATATTTCCAGTTATCTGAACCAGCATTTTACTGAAGAGCTCAGTCTGTCACAGCTCGCTGACGCCCTCGGATACAGCAAATACCATATTTCGCACATTTTCAAGGAAAAATTTGGCTGCTCCTACAATGATTATCTCAAGCGCCTCCGCGCGGAGCATGCGATGGGGCTGCTGACACACTCCGGGCTGTCCGTGACGGAAATCTGCTTTGCCAGCGGTTTTAGCAGTCTGCGTTCCTTTTACAGGGCATTTCGTGAAATTTATGGCTCCTCCCCGCGCGCCTTGTCACCATAGTATCATTCTTTGCTGTTGGACTGCTGATTCTGCGGCACTTCCTGATGCGGCTGCTGTTCGCCTTGCGGCAGTGGCATTTCGCCGGATGTCTGCGGTGCTGGCGGCATTTCCTGAACAGGACACTGGCCGCTCTGCTGCATCCACTCTGCGGGCGGCATCTGCCAATTGGCATTCTGATTCTGTGGTGCTGTGGGCTGCGGCATACCAGATTGACCGCGAAATGCCTTCTGCGCGAGCCTTGCCTCTTTTCTGGCCTTCCTGTCCTCCATAAAACGCTTTATTTTGCCTCTGAGGAATACCAGGCAGATTACAGCAATAATCACGATGTATGGAGATAATCTTATCACCAGAAACAGGAGTCCTTCCAGGAACGACAAAAATCCTCTGCCTGTAGATACCAGTGTATTTTTTAACCGGTCTACAAATGTATTTCTCCTGACAGGCTCACTTTCCTGACGATATTCCATCACTTCCGAAATATTGATGTTGATATAGGAGTACGCTACGTCCATGTCCATGTAACGCCTGGTAGTCTGCAGGCTGTTGAGTTCGTACTGAACCTCTGACAACCGCTGCTCCACTGTGATCATATCCTCAATCGTCTCACATTTTTCCAGCATTGCGAGCAGGTTCTTCTCCTGTATCTGCAGCGCCTCAATCTGCGCGGTTGTGTCATAGTACTGCTGGCTGATGTTGTCTACGCTGGTCGATTTGGAGATTACCTTGCCGACACCGTCCAGCTCTGCCAGAAAATTGTTGTAGTCTTTTGACGGAATCCGGACTTCCAGATAGTTGTGCATCGTGCCGCTTGTCTTGCGATAATTTTCATAGTACCAGTTATATCCGCTGTCACTCTCGCTCTCCGACTGAATGACACCATTATACTTGGATATGGTTTCTTTGATAGAAGTCATCGTTGCGGGATAGTCGAGCGTCTCAATCTCAAGATTGCAGTGATACACCAGCTTCTCCTCTAACAATGTCACGCCGTCCGGAAGCAGTGTCTCGTCCTGTGATTGATTTGTTGTCATACCGCTCTCTGGTTCGGCAATCTCCTCAGCCGACGCAGCATAGTCGTTGCTGGCAACGCCTCCGCCATAGGATTCCGATGACGCAGTGTTGTTTGCAGACGGTGCCGCCGCTGTGTCTGCCGACATGGATCTTGAACCGTTTCCAGATGCACCGCAGCCTGTCAGCAGACTCGCAGTAATCGCCAATACAGGTAAAAGCTTTGTCCATTTTCTTTTCATAATCTTCCCTTCCCTTTCTTCATGGTAGTGTCAAGTCTACTACCTGATTTTTCTATTCAAAGCCTTTATTTTC
>CAMWXA010000396.1 GCA_947178035.1 uncultured Lachnospiraceae bacterium
TACACAACGATTCCAGTAGGGTAATGCGTCAGGCGAACCGCGGAATCTGTCGTGGTGACACATTGTCCGCCATTTCCAGACGCACGCATCACGTCGATACGGATGTCCTTGTCCTCAATTACAATATCAATATCATCATCCACCTCAGGCATCACTGCCACACTGATCGTGGAAGTATGGATGCGCCCGCCAGATTCTGTCTCCGGCACGCGCTGTACGCGATGCACGCCGGACTCATACTTCATCACAGAATAAGCACCCTGTCCCGAAATCGTGAAAGTGACACTCTTCATGCCGCCGATACCAATCTCCTCGCACTCTGCAAGCTCGACTTTCCAGCGCCTGCCCTCCGCATAATGAACATACATTCTATAAATTTCCGCTGCAAACAGCGCTGCCTCGTCACCACCCGCGCCTGCACGTATTTCCACAATGACGTTCTTGTCATCGTTCGGATCTTTGGGAAGAAGCAGAATCTTCATCTTTGTCTCGAGTTCTTCGATGCGCTTCTTGGCATCACTCAGCTCTTCCTTGAGCATCTCCCGCATTTCGTCGTCACTCTCTGAGTCGAGCAGAGTCAGCGAGTCCTCCACTGTCTCATTACATTTTTTATACTCCTTGTACGCCTCGACAAGCGGCGTCAGGTCACTCTGTTCCTTCATCAGTGCCCGAAAACGCTTCTGATCCCCTGTAACCGTGGGCTCGTTGAGTTCGTTTAAGATTTCCTCAAAGCGGTGAAGCAAATCCTCCAATTTATCAAACATCTTAAAACCTCCTACTTGTAAAACCTTTTTCAATTCCAACTATTCTTTCACTCCGCAGACAACTCTGTCAAGTCCCGCGTAATCCTTGAAAACTTCAATCTGCGCAAATCCCGCAGCCTGCATGAGGGACACAACTGCATCTCCCTGATCACAACCGATTTCAAAAATCAGATACGCTCCTCTTCTCATATAACAGGGCGCCTCTGCAGCAATCCTTCTATAAAAATATAATCCGTCCTCCCTGCCGTCAAGCGCACAAAGCGGCTCATGTTCGCGCACCTCTGGCATCAGTGTATCGATCACTGCCGTCTCGATATATGGCGGATTGGACACAATCATATCAAACAGCCTGTGCGCCGTCCTGTCCGGCTCAAGCGTTTCAGCTTCCCCATTCCCTGATGCATTTTTTTCAAACGGTGAAAATAAATCCCCCTCAAGAAATGTGGCATCAATCTGCAGCCGCTCGGCGTTCTCTCTCGCCACTTTTAATGCCTCGCCCGAAAGATCAATACCGACGCCCTCGCACTCATTACTGTATTGCAGCAGACTCAGCAAAATGCAGCCCGACCCTGTACACATATCCAGAATCCGCATCCCGTCGCTCAGATGGCACATTGCCTCCTCGACAAGAATCTCCGTATCCTGCCTTGGTATCAGTGTATGTTCATTTACCCGGAAAGAAAGCCCCATAAACTCCTGTTCGCCCGTGATATACTGCAGCGGAATGCGCGATGCTCTTTTCCCAATCACTGTTTTATAAAACGCTTCTTCCAGATCGCTCCGCTCGCGGTCACCGTGGACAATCAGCTCGTTCCTGTCTGTACGACAGATATATTCGAGCAGAAGCCGCGCATCCAGCGCAGCTTCTGCAATCCCCGCCGCCTGCAGCTTCTGCTTCCCATATTCATAAAATTCCCTGTACGTCATAGATCGTCAACATCATACCCAAAAGTTTCCTGCAGGTATGCCCTCCAGTCAAACACGGCCTCCACAGAAGCGATGGCAACCTTTACCATCTCCTCGTCCGGCTCCTTTGTCGTCAGCCGCTGCATCCACATTCCCGGTGCTGATATGATGCGGACAAAAATGTTATCACTCCGCCCAGCAAGCCGAATGATCTCGTAGGATATCCCCGCAATCACCGGCACGAGAAGCAGTCTCAAAACAAGTTTCAGCGCCATATTATCAACTCGTATAAAAAAGAATACAATCACGCTCACAAGCACAACAAACAATAAAAAGCTGGTTCCGCAGCGCTTGTGCTGTCTGGAACTTCTCATGACATCCTTTACAGTGAGCGGTCTCCCTCTCTCAATGCAATTGATACATTTGTGCTCCGCTCCATGATACATGTACAGTCGTTTGATGTCCTTCATCAGTGATATTGCAACGATATATCCCACAAAAATGAGAATGCGCAAAATCCCTTCCAATATGGCCACAAGACTTGCATTGCGGATATACTTTCCCAATAAATCCGATATCCAAAAAGGTAGCAGCATAAAAAGTGCCACTGCTATAACCACCGATATGACCACTGTGCCCCCCATCATAATGTCATCTGTCCTGCCCCCCGATGTCTTCCCGGTCTTTTTTGTGTCCTCCTCGTCCTCATAAAAGGAAGCTGAGTGCATCGTCACCCTCATACCCAGCACAAGGGAATCTATAAAAGCGAACGTCCCCCGGATCAGCGGAAGTTTTGCAAAGCCTTTGTCCCCGCAAATTCCTTTATATTCTTCAACCTGTACATCAATATCTCCATCGGGCTTCCGCACTGCTACGGCGTATTTTGTCTTGTTCTTCATCATCACGCCCTCTAATACAGCCTGTCCGCCTATGCCGGAGTACTGCGTCTGTCTCCTCTTCTCCATTTCCTTACCTCTTTGATATATAGTAAAACGAAAGGTTGAGATATTCTTTACCTCAACCTTTTTCCGCTACTTATTTGCTTTCTACGCCGTACTTCTTATTGAACTTATCAATACGTCCACGAGCTGCTGCAGTCTTCTGCTGTCCTGTGTAGAATGAATGGCATTTTGAACAAACTTCCACGTGGATCTCAGGCTTTGTAGAACCTGTCACAAATGTGTTACCACAGTTGCAGGTAACGGTTGCCTGGTAGTAATTTGGATGGATTCCTTCTCTCATTGCTTTCACCTCTCTATAGATAAATCGATTTTTCTTTTCCTTATATTTGTCTTCACAAACAGCTTTTTTAGTATATCATAGCTTTTCATTATGCGCAAGCACTTTTTCGCTGAAATTCTGCCATTTTTCTTAATATCTTTTGTACAAGACTATATAAATTTCACTTTTTTCACAGTTTCCACAAATTCCATGTTGTTTTTTGTGCGGTAGAACATGTCTAATATCTTGTCGACCGCCTCATCCGCTTTCAATCCATTCAGCGCCTTCCGCATCACATTGATTGCCTCGAGTTCATCCGGCGTCAGAAGCAAATCCTCACGTCTCGTGCCAGACTTTGGAATGTCAATTGCCGGAAATACCCGCTTCTCGGAGAGCTTTCTGTCGAGCACCATCTCCATGTTGCCAGTTCCCTTGAACTCCTCATACACCACATCATCCATCTTAGAGCCTGTCTCAACAAGCGCCGTTGCAAGGATTGTAAGACTTCCGCCCTCACGCATATTTCTCGCCGCTCCAAAAAAGCGTTTTGGCATATGCAGTGCTGCGGGGTCAAGTCCGCCTGACAGTGTACGGCCGCTTGGCGGAACGGTGAGATTGTAGGCGCGCGTCAGTCGGGTGATGCTGTCAAGCAGGATGCAAACATCTTTTCTGTGCTCCACAAGACGCTTTGCGCGCTCAATCACCATCTCGGCAACTCTCTTGTGATGCTCTGGGAGCTCGTCAAAAGTTGAGTAGATGACCTCGACATTCGGCCCCTGTATCGCCTCTTTGATGTCCGTAACCTCCTCTGGGCGCTCGTCTATCAGCAAAATAATCATATGCATATCGGGTGCCGTTTTCAGGATTGACTTCGCCACTTCCTTCAGCAGCGTCGTCTTACCAGCCTTTGGCGGCGACACGATCATGCCGCGCTGCCCCTTTCCGACAGGGCTCATCAAATCCATAATTCGCATAGCCACACTGGCTCCCGGCGTCTCCAATTTGATGCGCTTATCAGGAAAGATTGGCGTCATATCCTCAAAACTGCGCCTCCTAGTGGCAAACTCGGGCGGAAATCCATTTACTTTCTTCAGATATAGCAGTGCACTGAACTTCTCGTTCATCGTCTTGATCCGCGTGTTTCCTTCTATCACATCACCTGTGCGCAGCCCAAAACGACGAATCTGACTTGGTGCCACATACACATCATTCTCGCCGGGAAGGAAGTTCTCACTTCTGATAAACCCAAAACCATCCGGCATCACTTCAAGAATTCCCCTTGCAGTCATGCCGCTGTCAAGTTC
>CAMWXA010000397.1 GCA_947178035.1 uncultured Lachnospiraceae bacterium
CTTCTTTTGTATCTTCAATCCTTTGTTTTCTAAAAATTGTTAGAATCAGCAGGATTAATATGATTGAGAAAAACATTGCATTTACCTCTCAAATACTTTCCATAATATCCAAAAGCCGCTGATAGCTGTCTACCTCATGATAAACTACATCTTCTGTCGATAATTCATGGAAGAGTTTCTTTGCACAGTCAATTTTTGCCTGTTCAATCGGCCGCAGATTCAGTGAATCCATCGCACCTTTTGTCTCTGCGATAAAAAAGATATGCTTAACCGTGCCTTTATTGAACTGAACGCTCATCCCTTTCCATGTCCGCCTGTCATTATCATGTATCTATGTAATTCTTCTGCGAGATTTGTAGCATATTCATTCTATATCTGCGCAAAAATTATCAAAATGCTCAAACATGATTTCCAGTCTGTCAATCTTCTTTTCTGTATGGTAATGTCCACAGTACCATTTTTGATAGGATAACTTTTCTTCAATATGGTCCAGCCATATCTCCGTAGATTTGTCAACACTGCGCTGGTCAATGCCCTGCATAAAGACCTCAACAGGTTCATATTTCAATGGTGCTGTATGACTCAACACCACATCTATTTTCCAGCCGGCCCTTTCCAGCTGCTGCTCCACATACTGCTTAATCTCCTCCGAAGGCTGTTCGTCCTCCCACCAGCCCCATCCATAGACAAGACGCACTGCTTTATCAATACTGTACGCTCCTCCCATAACAATCGTTCTTTTTCCGTTCAGGTCAAATATCTCTCCATCCTTCGCGAATAAAAGACTGGGGTAGTCTTCCTCATAAAATACTTTTCCGCCACGCCAGAGCTTTTCTTTGTAGCTTTCGATTGTACCCGGCCTTCGTTCATGGTTGCCATGTATGGCAAATATTGTGATTGGAAGAGACTCCAGCATTCTCTTTTTCGGCCTGTCATATTCCGCCCCGCTGAAATTGATGCCTGCATCGCCTAAAATGATAAGTATATCATCCTGTGATGTCTGGAAACGCCTGCAGAATGCCTCAACACGCTCAAAACGTCCATGCGTATCTCCTGTAATGAAAATCATACGCTTTTCCTTTCTGGATTTCTGAAAACCATATATTCATATTATACCATGATTGCTGCGCAATCACAGCAGGTTCGTGCCCATTCGGGCAATTATAATGTCTAACGACATTATACCATACCCCACCTGGATAATGGGAAAAATCTTCTCATAAATCTATCGAAATGGAATTTTGGGTTACATCTCACCCATCATTAAACGCAGAGAGAGCTATTTGTCAAATTGATAAAAACTTTGGTATTAGTCAATAAGTGTGTTGGTGCAATTTACAAAAACTGATATTCCTGTGTTCGTAATTTTTAGAAATATACAGACCAACACAGATATTGACTAACACCAAAACTTTTTCTTTATTCAATTTGCCTGCAAAATTTGTTAACGTTACTAAGGAACCGTTAAAGAATGAATCTTTACATCTGACTTGTCTAAGTCTTCTTATGCCGCGTTGTCGTCAATCGGCGTACCCCAGTACGCCTTATTTTTCCGCCTTGCATAAAAAGATTTATGCTGCATCATCTGCAAAGTTAATTCTTAACAGTTCCTAAACATTATAATTTATCAAGTGTAAAACCATTAAAAACCATGTACGATATATCTTGAAATACAAAAGATAAGGAGATATTTGTTATGAACGATTTACAGACACCCGTAAACGACTATCTGGACTACTGTAAAAACCAGAAACGGCTGGATGCAAAAACACTGAGGGCATACCGGATTGACTTAACACAGTTCTGCCATCATATCGAGCAGACTGACATTTTAGAGGTCACACCAGAAATGCTGGAGAACTTTGTCGCCGGACTTCACCAGAGATACAAGCCCAAAACAGCAAAACGAAAGATTGCTTCACTAAAAGCTCTCTTTCACTATTTTGAATACCGGGATATGATTGACCGGAATCCCTTTCACAAAATACAGGTGAAATTCCGGGAACCAGTCCTTCTGCCCAAAACAATTCCGCTCCATACGGTTGAAACATTTTTGTCCACTATCTACAAACAACAGTCTGATGCCAAGACAACTTACCAGAAGAGAAATGCATTAAGGGATGCAGCTGTGATTGAATTACTTTTTGCAACCGGAATGCGAATCTCTGAACTCTGCTCTCTGGGTGCGGAAAGTATCAACCTCTATGATCGAACAATATTAATTTATGGAAAAGGTTCGAAAGAAAGAAAAGTACAGATTGGAAACGACGATGTTGTCGATATCTTGGAAAAATATAAAAGTGACTTTCAAACAGAAATACAGAGCTGCGGACATTTCTTTGCAAATCAAAATGGCAAAGAACTATCCGATCAAGCTGTCCGCAGAATGATCAACCGATATACATCCCTTGCGGCAATCAATCTGCATATCACTCCACATATGTTCCGCCATACCTTCGCCACAAGTTTATTGGAGGCTGATGTTGATATTCGATATATTCAGGAAATATTGGGGCATAGTTCGATTAATATTACGGAGATCTATACGCATGTTGCGATGTCAAAGCAAAGGGATATCCTTACTACGAAACATCCGCGGAAGGATTTTCAGATATAGTTTTAAGGGCATCATGTAAATAAGGGTTGTCTTATTTATATGATGCCTTTGTGAATTCGATTGATAATCCTGTATTATTTATTGAACATCAACTGATAATAAGAAGTTGTTTGTTGAATATTAAGATAACTACTAAACATACGTTTTGATAAAATAGCAAGGTGTTAGTCAATAAGTGTGTTGTTAGCATTTGTAGGACTATATATTGCGGTCGCTAAGTCTTAGACATCCATAAATATAGAGGTCTAACAATTGCATAAATTGCAAAAAGAAATTACCAACCCATTTCTTGACTAACACCAATAGCAATTATAATATTGATAAGGATAATTATCATAGCGGAGGTATAACATGAGTAAAATACTAGATGAATATAATCAACTTTGCAAAGATTTTAATCAATATGAAAATACTGTGATACCTTTATGCGCTGCCGAGAATTATGTATCTGATTTTTGCATGAAGCCATTAATCTCCAATTTTGAAGGAAAATATTCCTTTATAGAAACTTCTGGAAATAATTCTTTTATTGGTGGTGAATTTGTAGAACGTCTATATATTTTACTAAAAAAACAATGCAAAATAATGTTTGGAGCTAACTATACCAATACAGAAACTTTGACAGGTATAAATTGTTTTACGGTGTGTGCAATGTCACTACTATCATCAGCAGATCTTGTTCTTGTCACTACACCAGAGCAGGGAGGACATGCCTCTATTCCAATTATACTTAATGCTATTGGTGTAAAGTATGAACCTATCCCATATAACTATTTAAATTATCAAATAGACTACACAAAACTTAATGAGTTATGTCAATCCCATAAATATTCGCACATAATTTTTTGCCAGTCGGATGTTATTAATCCTCCAGATTTAAAACAAATAAATATTCCTGAAAGTATGGGAATCATTTATGATTCTACGCAAACACTTGGATTGATCGCAACAGGCATTATACCCAATCCATTATTAGCTTCTAATAATATTGTACTTATTGGCGGTAGCCATAAAACTCTTCCTGCACCGTCCTGTGGGTTGATAATGACCAATAATAAATTATATGAAGAAAAACTTCAAAAACACATAACACCAGACTATTTAAGAAATACACAACCTAACCATAGTGCTTCTTTGCTTTTAGCTCTTATTGAGCAAGAGGAATGCGGATATGAATATCAAAAGCTAATTATTGATATAGCCAATATGTTAGGAACAGAGCTATCACGCTTAGGATTTAATATTGCAAAACTAAACCACGAGACTTTTACTTCCACACACCAATTATTCCTTTTAATGAATGAAGAAGAGGTTAATTCCTTTTATCTTACGGCAAAGCAATATAATGTAACTTTAAATAAAAAACATAAAAAATTATTTAATAATGATGGAATCAGAATTGGTACCCAGCAAATTGCTCGCTATAATTGGAATAAACCGGAAATTGAAATGCTGGCGCAACTTTTATATTCTATAAAGGTTCACGATCCTGCCAAAATTAAAGAAATAAGAAATATCTTAATCAATAGAAAAATACCACATTTTACATATGAAGATATTTCTATAA
>CAMWXA010000398.1 GCA_947178035.1 uncultured Lachnospiraceae bacterium
ATCTCCCACAAATTGTGACGCACATCTGGCAGAAAGCATTTTTCAAACACGCTCTGGGACACAATATTATAGAGTACAAGTCGCCAGACGACAAGGTAAATATTGACTCGTTTTACAAAGTGCTGTCTTATGCCTGTCTCTATAAGGCAGACACAGGTGCGGTGGACGAGATTCTTGACACGGATATCACAATTTCGCTGATACGTGAGCAGAAACCTGTAAAACTGCTGCAGCAGCTGCGTGAAAAATATCAGGTGGTACAGAGTGGAAAAGGGATCTACCGCATTGACGGGATGCTTTTTCCCATGCAGATTGTTGTGACCAGAGAACTTGACAGAGCACTGCATGTCTGGCTGAAATCGCTCACACGCAGCATGGATGTCGCACAGGCTGAGGAACTTTTAGAGAATTACGGCAGGCTGCAGGATGACGGGGATCGCGCAAAGGCAAGTGTAGTTATTAATCTGGTATCGGACATAAATAATGCAGTGTTTATACAGATTGTCAGTGGAGGTGAGCGAATGAGTGAAGAATTAAAGGAAATGATTCTGCCGGAGCTGGGGGAAGTGAAGCGGCTCCTTGCGGAGAGTAGGACAGAATTGGCGGATAGGGATGCAAAATTGGCGGATAAGGACGCAGAGATTGCAGAGTTAAAGCGTTTGCTGGCTGAAAAAGAAAGATGATGGGAATGCAGAGTTGACAAAAGCGCGGACTAAAGGTTATACTGTTTAAAGAAGGTAGCGGCTACTAACATAAAGTAGCCGCTACTATTAAAATATTAAGTTAGTTTTTGCTAACTTATAAAAGTTGTATAATAACGAAATCATATTAACGAAAGGAAACTATATGAGAGTGAATTTATGTGACGGCACAACAGACAAAGATGCCAGGATTTTATATAAAAATGAGAACTGCACTGCGTATCAGATTCAAAATGGGGAGGGAGAACTTGCAATCAAGGAGTATCAGGTATTTTCCGGCATATGGCTGTGCTATAAGGATGCGCATATTCAGAGCTTTGCCTATCCGTCCTCTTATCCGTCAGGTATGCTGGAAATCACCCACTGCCGGGAAGGACGGTTTGAGTATGACACAGGGGAGCACTTTTTCTATCTGTCAGGCGGAGACATTGCCGTGTGCAAAAGCAGAGAGGGCGGAGCAGTCGTGTACTGTCCCACAAGGCATTATCACGGCGTATCCATTATCATTGACCCCGCGTGTGCGCCTCCCTGTCTGTCGTGTTTTTTGGAGGATGTCAATGTCAGTCCGGCAAGGCTTTTGAACAAGTTCTGCAAAGGAGACCAGTACTTTGTCATGCGCTCAACCGCCAGGCTGGAACATATTTTTTCCGAGCTGTATTCTGTTCCAGAGGACATGCAGAAAGGCTACTTTAAAGTGAAAATATTAGAGCTTCTGATGTTCTTAAACAGCCTGGATGCAACACTTTCCCAGACAGAGCAGCGCTCGTGTTCCCGGGCACAGGTGGAGCTTGCCAAGCATGTGTGCCAGTGGATCAGCAGCCATATGGATACCCGCATGACCATTGAGCAGCTGGCGGCGCATTTTTTTGTGTCACCGGCGCAGCTGCGAAAATGTTTCTACAGTGTGTATGGGGAATCGATCTATGCATATATTCGGGCATATAAAATGCGGTCGGCGGCGCATTGCCTGAATACGTCGCACCAGACGATCGCGGAGATTGCCGGGGCTTTTGGATATGACAACAGCAGCAAGTTCTCGAAGGCATTCAGGGACGTGATGGGAGTGTCGCCGACGGAATACAGACAGCGTATCACAGAGCAAAATATCATTTTGGAGCAGGAAAGAGAATGTTTGGAGTGGAGCAGCTGACAGAAGTTCGCTATAATCTTCTCTGTAGTTAGAGTTGACTAACAAATATAAGGAAGGATTACTATGAAAAGAAATCTGCTTACCGCTGTCCTGGCGGTAGTTTTGCTTGCTTTGTCATTTGTGTCTCTGTTTATCGGTGTTTTGGACGTGAATGTGTCAGGTCTGGCAGGCGGTGACACAGAGCAGTGGGAAATTTTTCTGATTTCCCGTCTGCCGCGTCTGCTTGCAATCTTGTGTACCGGCGTCGGGATGAGTGTTGCCGGGCTAATCATGCAGCAGCTCTGTATGAACAAGTTTGTGTCTCCCACAACGGGCGCCACAATCTCGTCGGCACAGTTTGGCATCTTGCTGGCACTGCTCTTTATGCCGGCTTCAACCCTGTGGGGGCGCGCGATTTTCGCGTTTATCTTTGCGGTTCTGGGAACTTGGATTTTCGTGTGGTTTATCCAGCGCATACAGTTCAAAGACATCATAATGGTGCCGCTCGTTGGAATTATGTTCGGCAATGTGATAGGAGGAATCACAAACTATCTCGCCTATAAATATGACATGACACAAGCGCTGTCCTCGTGGCTGGTGGGGCATTTTTCTCTGGTGCTCCGGGGCCGCTATGAGATTGTGTATCTGGTAGTCCCCTTGGTAGCGCTGGCATTTGTGTTTGCCAATCACTTTAATATCGTGGGCATGGGAAAGGATTTCTCTACGAATCTCGGTGTTCCCTACAATGTGATTCTGTTTATGGGACTCAGCATTGCTGCCATGATTACGGCTTCTGTAGTGGTCGTGGTCGGTTCGATTTCTTATATTGGGTTGATTGTTCCGAATGTGGTGGCGATGTTCAAAGGCGATAAAATCCGCGGGACACTCGTCGATACGGCTTTATTTGGCGCGATTTTTGTCCTGGCGTGTGACATGATCGGACGTATCGTGATCGCGCCGTATGAGCTGCCGATTGAATTGATCATAGGCATTATAGGCAGTATTGTGTTTATCGGACTGCTGATATACCGGCTGAAGCACGGCCGCAGGGCGGTCAGGCTTGGCGCAGCCGGAAACAGCAGCTGTAGTATTGCCGCGGATGCCGCTGGAGGTGAGCGATGAAGACAAATTCCCGACGCTGTTCAAACAGATTCAAACTGATTGTCATGGTGGTGCTTGTTCTGATCTGCGCCGCGGCATATATGTTTGTCTCTGTCAAATTTGGAAACCCGAAGCTGTTTCGGTATGCCATGAAAATACGGACACCCAAATTAATTGTGATGCTGATCACCGCGTTTGCCATAGGCGGTGCATCGATTGTGTTTCAGTCCATCATCAACAACACAATTGTGACACCCTGCCTTTTGGGGATGAATGCGCTCTACACACTGATACACACGGTTGTATATTTTTTTGCGGGATCTGCCAGCATTTTTGCGGTGAATGCGAACGCGTCATTTCTGATGGACCTTCTGCTGATGGGAGTGACGGCAACGTTTATCTACAGTTATCTCTTCAAGAAAACGAACCATAATGTGCTGTATGTGCTGCTGATCGGCACTGTGCTGACTTCGTTTTTTTCCAGTATTCAGACGACGCTGACGCGGATTATGGACCCGAATGAATACGACACACTGCTCAGCACGCTGGTGGCAAGTTTCAGTAATATCAACACAGAGATCATTGTGCTCTCGGTGGTCATACTTGCGGTTCTGATGTTTGTGCTGCGCAAAGATCTGGCACTGCTGGACGTTCTGACACTCGGCAAAGACCAGGCGACCAATCTGGGCGTGGATTACGATGGGAGCATCCGGCGCCTGCTTCTCGGTGTGACGATCTGTATTGCAGTCGCGACAGCGATGGTTGGCCCGATTTCCTTTTTAGGGCTGATTATCGCGAACTTGTCAAGGCAGCTTTTAAAGACATACAGACATACCCAGCTTGTGCTTGGCGCGACACTGTTTGGCATGATCGTCCTGATTGGCGGACAGTGCATTGTGGAACGCATTTTTGTTTATTCCGTTCCGATCAGTGTGTTTATATCCGTGGGAGGCGGAATTTACTTTTTATATCTGCTGTTGAAAAGTGGGAGGGGATAACAATTGAAAATCAATCGATTACTGAAAAAATATGACGGAAAGCCTGTGGTGGATGAAGTGAGCTTTGAGATACCAAAGGGAAAGGTCCTGTCCCTGATTGGTCCAAACGGTGCGGGAAAATCCACGGTCATGGGTATGATATCGCGGCTGATTGCCAGAGATGGAGGCAGTGTGGACTTTGAGGGCTCGGATATCTCCAAGTGGAAAAGCAAGGAACTCTCAAAACGGCTGGCCATACTGACACAGAGCAACAA
>CAMWXA010000399.1 GCA_947178035.1 uncultured Lachnospiraceae bacterium
TTTCAATAGTTGCATTCAATAATTCAAGAATACTTTACAATTTCGGTTATTGTTCGTGTCTTAACTAATTTTTACACAATTTTTTTATGAAAGGCGTAAACAGAACTATTTATGCATACAAAACACAAAAGGGCAGGCATTTTGGCGCACGATTGGAGTTGACACCGATAAAACAAATGTTCCGGCATGACTTGCATCACACCGGAACATTTTATTGCGCTGCTGCCTTCTCAGTCTCCAATTTTTTCACAAATCCACACTGTTCATCCGCACAGACAAGCTTATTTCCCTTCACCAGCATAATGCCGCCGCATCGCTCACATTTCTCTGTGGAAGGTTTTTGCCATACCATAAAGTCACACTCTGGTATGGCCTCGCACCCATAATACCGTCTGCCTTTTTTTGTCTTTCGAACAACAATCTCCCTGCCGCATTTCGGACAGGTCACGCCAATCTTCTCAAAATAGGGCTTTGTGCTCCTACAGTCAGGGAATCCCGGACAGGCAAGAAATTTTCCATGCGGGCCATACTTGATGACCATATTTCTGCCGCATACATCACACACTTCGTCAGACACTTCGTCGGCAATCTCCACCTCGTCAAGCTCCTTCTCCGCTTTCTTCACCGCCTCGTCGAGGTCCGGATAAAAGTTCGCGACAACCGTCTTCCAGCCAACTGTGCCAGTTTCCACTTTATCAAGCAGTGCTTCGAGGTTTGCCGTAAAGTTTACGTCCACAATCGACGGGAACGCATCCTTCATCATGTTGTTCACCACCTCGCCAAGCTCGGATACATATAGATTTTTATCCTCCTTGACCACATAGCGTCTCGCCATGATGGTTGTGATTGTCGGCGCATAGGTACTGGGGCGGCCGATTCCAAGTTCCTCGAGCGCATGCACAAGCGATGCCTCCGTATAGTGCGCGGGCGGCTGCGTAAAATGCTGTTTTGGGTCAAACGATTCCAGAGTAAGCTCTGTATCCTTGGTGATATCCTTGATCAGCGTATTGGACTCTGCCTTCTCCTCGTCAGCCTCCTTGTAGACACTCATAAATCCGTCAAACTGCAGTTTGGACGCAGACACTGTAAACCGGTGTCCCTTTGCGTCAATCTTTACAGAAGTCGTCTCATATTTTGCAGGCGTCATGCGGCTCGCCGTAAAGCGTTTCCAGATAAGCTGATACAGCCGGAACTGGTCGCGGCTCAAAGATTCTTTCAAGTCTGCCGGTGTATTGCTGATATCGGTCGGTCGAATTGCCTCATGTGCGTCCTGTATTTTTTGGTCTTTCTTCTTTTCCGTCACAACTTCCGCTGCATACTGATCCCCATAATTGCTGGCAATATACTCTTTAGAAGCTGCCACAGCCTCATCGGAAACTCTGGTGGAATCGGTTCGCAGATAGGTGATGATACCAACTGTCCCCTGCCCCTTCAGCTCGACACCCTCATAGAGCTGCTGCGCCAGACGCATGGTCTTCTGTGTCGAGAAGTTGAGTAATTTACTCGCCTCCTGCTGGAGCGTTGAGGTCGTAAATGGCAGCGGCGCTTTCTTGACGCGCTCGCCTTTCTTGATATCTGTCACCACAAAATCTGTACTCTCCAGCTCTCTTAAAATTTTGTCCATCTCCTCCCTGGAGGAAATTTCTGCTTTCTTGTCTCCTACTCCATAGTACTTTGCAATCAGCGGCTTTCGCTCCCCTTTGATCTTCAGTGTAGCATCGAGTGACCAGTACTCCTCCGGGATAAATGCATTGATCTCATCCTCCCTGTCACAGATAATGCGCAGCGCTACAGACTGCACCCTGCCTGCACTCAGGCCTCTCTTGATCTTTGCCCACAGAAGCGGCGAAATGCGGTATCCTACCATTCTGTCCAGCATACGCCTTGCCTGCTGTGCATCCACGAGACTCATATCGATCTCCCTCGGATTCTTGAGGGATTCCTTCACTGCATTTTTTGTGATCTCATTGAATGTGATGCGGTATACCTTTTTATCCTCCAATTTCAGAGCAATATAGAGGTGCCATGAAATCGCTTCTCCCTCGCGGTCAGGGTCTGTCGCAAGATAGATCTTGTCTGCCTTCTTTACTTCCTTTCTGAGCTTAGCCAAGATATCACCCTTGCCGCGTATCGTTATATATTTTGGTTCATAATCATTCTCAGCATCAAATCCCAACTGGCTTTTGGGCATATCGCGCACATGGCCGTTGCTCGCCATCACCTCATAATTCGCACCTAGAAATTTCTTGATCGTCTTTACCTTCGCCGGCGATTCTACTATTACTAAATACTTTGCCATATCTTACTCCTACTTGTTTCTTTCTTAATCAGGCAGGGAACTGACCTGTTTCCCCACCCGCGCGCCGCTGCTGCGCCACTTTTGCGGCTTATTTCCTATGCATCAGCGTGTGCATAACAGATACACGATTATTATCATGTTCGATTTGTATGACTTACGTTCACCACTATAAACCAAATTTCAAACCGTGGCAAGTAAAATTTTTGAAAACAATTCTTTTTTTAAATTACAGCGTTTCTTGCAAACGTCTGTACTGTCGATTCTGGCACACGATAAAACTCTTCAGTTCCAATTCCACCAGCCCCTGACAAATCTGTGATATGGTACGGGTGTTCTTCTGCTCCCGAAGCCGCTCAACAATTTTGTCCTGTGTGACTGGCAGTGTTCCCAGAACCGCGTAAACCTCCTGTGCTGCCTGCGAGAGCTTACCAGGAAACTGTCCTTGTGACTTCTTTTTTGGCTTTTTTAAAATTGTTTCCCAGAGCATGTCTTCAATAATATCCTCTGGTGTGACTGCGACTGCAGCCCCTTGACGTATGAGACGGTTACACCCCGTACTGAGACTGTCTGTACATCTTCCCGGAATCGTGTACACTTCCCGTCCCTGTTCTAACGCCATATCCACTGTGATTAGTGTCCCGCTTTTCTCCCGCGCCTCCACGACAAGAACCACATCCGCAAGTGCACTGATGAGCCGGTTTCTAGGGGGAAAAAGAGCTGGCCGCGGCTCCATCTGAGGCGGATACTCCGACAAAACGCCCCCCTTCTCCACGAGCTGTCTGTAAAGTGCCTCATTACTCCTCGGATATATGACATCCACTCCGCATCCAAGCACTGCATAGGAATTTCCTCCCGCTTTCAATGCTGCCGCCTGACTGATGCCATCTATACCGATCGCCATACCGCTGATGATATTCACACCGCGCTCCGCAAATCCTTTTGCAAATCTCTCCGCCATCACTCTGCCGTACTCACTGCATTTTCTTGCCCCTATCAATGCCACTGCCGGAATTCTCCTGTCGGGAAGCTTTCCTTTATAAAAGATTCCAAAAGGCGGGTCGGGAATTTCTGCAAGTTTTTCTGGGAAACCGGATGCCTGACAGTATGTATAACTGACACCGGTCTCTGTGAGATAATTCCACACCTTTTGCGGTTTATAGCGCTTCCTGTGCTGCACAAAGCGCTCACAGCCCTGCAGCCCCATAATCGCGGCTAATTGCTCCTCCGCCAGCTCATAGATCTTCTGCACGCTTCCCGCCGCGTCAAGAAGCCTGTATTTTGTCTCACTCGCAACCCAGTAGATTGTATCAAGCCATGCGGCATACACTTTCTGTTCCAACTCGTTTCCATTTTCTGCCATATCTTAACTCCAATACCCTTTGTCATTTATTCTGTAACAGATTGCTTCGCTGATATGTTCTGTCCGAATATCATCCTTCCCATCCAAGTCGGCGATGGTTCTTGCCACCTTTATAATTTTATGATATGCACGTGCTGACAGATTCATCATGGTAAATATTTCCTCCATCATCTCCTGCTCGTCCAACCCGAGCCTGCAGTACTCCTTGATATCTCCAGCACGAAGCTCGGCGTTAAATTGATAGCGCGTTCCTCTGAAACGGATTTTCTGGCGCTCTCTCGCCTCCATAACACGCTTTTTGATACTGGCACTGCTCTCGTTCTGCATATCGGCTGACAACTGTCTGATATCCACGCGCGGTGCCTCTGTCACCACATCAATTCTGTCCAAAACAGGCCCTGATATTCTCGACAAATATTTTCGGACTTCCGCCTCCGAGCAGGTACACCGGTTTCTATCTGGAAAATAGCCGCACGGGCAGGGGTTCATTGCTGCCACCAGCATAAAAT
>CAMWXA010000400.1 GCA_947178035.1 uncultured Lachnospiraceae bacterium
TGATTGACCTGTTTGAGGAGCAGAATATTCTGGAAAATGTCAAGGAGACAGGAGCTTATCTATACGATAAGCTTGATGCGCTTGCGGCTAAGTATGATTTTATCAAGGCGCACAGGGGTGTCGGGCTGATGCAGGGGCTGGAGTGCGGCGGACCTGTGGGAGATATCATTAACAGGGCGATTGAGAAGGGACTTCTGCTGATTAATGCAGGGACGAATGTTATCCGGTTTATTCCGCCGCTGATCGTGTCAAAGGCGGATGTGGATGACATGATATCGATTGTCGATGCTTGTTTTGATGAGATGGAAAGAAGATAACAGGTAAAAAGGATTGATGCCGTCCCGTTGCGTGAGCTGGCGGCACGAGGGATTTTAATGAGACATAATAGAATTGAAAAGAGGTTACTTGTTGTAGCAGCTGCACTTGTGGCAGTGGGGGTCATAATCGCTGCGGTATTCTTGTATCGCGCAGCACTGGAAGGGAGCGGCAGGTCGTCGCCAGAATCTGGAAACCGGAAAGAGACAATTCATCTATGGTATACAGATGATGCTTTGACGGACTATCTGAATAGCAAGGCACTGGAATTTTATGACAGTACAGATATTCGAGTGAATGTGAAGCTTGTATCGGGACTTGAATATCTGGAAGCTGTCAATGCAGCCACTCTGGATGAGGCGGCAGATGCACCAGATCTCTATATTCTGAGCAATGATTCCTTGGAGAAGGCTTATCTGGCTGGTCTTGCAGCACAATTGCCAGATACAGCACCTGTCTATGAGGAAGAGATGTTTAGTCAGGCTGCCCGAAATGCGGTGACATATAATGGAAAATACGTTGCCTGCCCGATGTACTTTGAGACGAGCGCATTGCTTTACAATAAGACCTATCTGCAGCAGATTGCCGATGAGGCGAACGGTGCAGGGGGTGAGGAGGAAGAGGGCAGCGCGGCAGCCAGTGAAGAACAGCCAGGCGAAACGGCGGCAGAGCAGACTGTGACAGCAGAGCAGCTGATTCCCACATCAATTGTGGATATACTGACTTTTGCAGACCAGTATTCGACGCCGGAGAATGTGGAATATTTTTTCCGCTGGGATGTGTCTGATATTTTTTACAATTATTTTTTTATAGGGAATTATATATCGGTAGGCGGTGCGGCAGGCGATGACAAATCTCTGATTGATATTTATAATACAGAATCGATATCCAGCCTGAAGGTGTATCAGGAGATGAATCAGTTCTTTTCGATTGACACGAAAGAAACTAATTACGATACGGTTATGCGTGAGTTCCGGGAAGGAAAGACGATCTATACTATCGCGACGAGTGACTGCATCAGAAGACTTGACGAGGCGGCTGAAAATGGTGAGTTTACTTATGAATACGGGATTGCAAAGCTCCCCGACATCAATCAGGAGCTTACGACCAGAGGAATGTCAGTTACGAATGCACTTGTCATCAACGGTTATTCGCAGCACAAAGAGTCAGCGGGACTACTAATGGAATATCTGATCAAAGATGCACATGCTGATTTGTACAGTATGACGGGAAAACTCTCATCAGTGATTCGGGATACCTATGAAAATGAACATGTAGCTGCTTTTATGGAGAACTATATCGAGTCGGTTCCGATTCCGAAGATGCTGGAAACCAGTAATTTCTGGGTAGAACTTGAAATATGTTTTGCAAGAGTATGGGGCGGGGAGGAGGCGAACACGCAGCTTCGGCAGCTTTCTGAGCAGATTAAGACGCAGCTTGCAGGTGAACCAGTTGCGGAACAACCAATCGAGGATCCGCAGGTGGAGCTGCTTCCGGCGGTAGAGTATGAGGAAGGCACAGGCGATCTGGACGCGAGTCCGGAAACGTAGTCCTCTTTACGTTGATGGCCGAAAAGAACATACAGGAATCAGGAAACAATTGAATAAATTTGAATGAATAATCCAATGATAGAATGTAGGGAGGTTTACAGGCTATGATTGGATTTTTTATTGCGTTGATTTCGGGGGCGCTGATGAGTGTGCAAGGGGTGTTTAACACAAAAGTGACGGAATCGTCAAGCATGTGGGCGGCCAATGCGTTTGTTCAATTTACTGCATTTCTCGTATGTATATTGGCATGGATATTTGCGGATAGGACTTCGTTTCGCGACGTGATTGCTGTAGAACCGAAATATTTCCTGCTCGGCGGCGTCATGGGGGCATTTATCACATTGACTGTCATCAAGAGCATGGATGCTCTGGGACCAGCAAAAGCGGTGATGCTAATCGTGATCTCACAGCTTATCATCGCATATCTGATAGAGCTCTTTGGACTGTTTGGCGTGGAGAAGCAGCCGTTTAGCTGGCGAAAGGTTATCGGAGCATTAGTTGCCATTGGAGGATTTGTGCTGTTTAAATGGAAATAGAGAGCGCTGCGTAATCGTGAAAAGCTGTGCATAGGATACAATAAAAAGAGAAAAGCAGAGATGGGTACAGGTAAAGACAGTGTCGGGCGTCAAAGGTAACAAGTTATTTCATAACAGTTTCTTACAGAAATGTAAGAAAAACTGAATAAATGTAAGCGGAATCGATGGATGTCCTCTTCCTATTTTGTTATGCTGAATACAGTTCAAATGTGACAAGGCAAAACAGGATTGAGTGAGGAGGAGCGTCAAAATGAGAAAACAAATAATTATCAGTATAGCGGTCATGTGTTGTTTTATGACAATCGTTACAGGATGCGGAAGCGGTAAGGTGGATGTTGATATGGGGCTGGCACAAACCGATGTAAGCACGATTGCTGTTCCAGAGGATGTGCTGGTGGTGGGGCTGGGGGAAGCCAGCCACGGTGTGAAGGAATATCAGGAAATGAAGGCTGGGGTATTTCAGGCGCTTGTTGCGCATAATGGCTGTCGGACTTTTGTCATAGAAGGTGATTTTGGGAATGCATTGAAAGTAGATGACTATATTCATGGCGGGTCTGGTACTGCGAAGGAAGCTGCTGCCCTGATCGGATTCCGCATTTACCGCACAGAGGAGATGGAGGAGCTGATTCAGTGGATGCGCTCTTACAATGAAACTGCCGGGGATGGCGAAGATCTGCATTTTTACGGGATGGATATGCAGTGGGCTGACAGCAGCAAGGAGTATGTATTTCAGATATTAGAACAAATCGACTCAAATATCAGTTCACAGTACAGGGAGGCGTTCGCTTTCCTAAATGATGATGAAATGTATGACATCAGTTCGGAGGCATTTGAGCAGGGATTGTCTGTGGCGGAAAGTCTGATACAGGAAGTGGACAGCGCAGAAGAAAATATTGTGGAGATGTTTGGAAGTGAAACGTTTGCATATGCGCGGGAGTGTGCACAGAGCATTTACAACTGCTGTGATATCCGCAAATCCGATCGTGAGTATAATGCGGTGCGGGATCGTCATATGGCGGAAAAAGTGAAGTGGTTTATAGAACATGGCGATGGAAGTGTCATTTTTATCAACGGACATAACGGGCATATCGGGAAGGTCAATTGCACACCGAATTATGACTGCCTGGGCAGGCTGCTGGCGCAGGAACTGGGGGAGGGTTATTTTGCCATCGGCACGGATGCAGAAGTCACTTCTTTCAATTCCCAGACGGATGATGGATTTGAGGAATTGAGGGTAGAAAATCAAAATTTTCTGAATGCATTGACAGGAGAACTCGCACAGAACTATTATTATATCGATTTTTCAGCGGCGTCCGCGGATGATCGCTGGAGCAAAATCATATCAGACAAACAGAGGATCACTTCCTTAAATGTAACAGCGATGACGGCCACGAAGGCATTCTATACAACAAAAATCATACCGAAGGATACTTTTGACGGCATGATTGTCTTTTCCGAAGTCTCACCCACGACGCTTGACCAGTAGGAGGATTTCAGCACTGTCCACGCAGTTTCATCCATTGTTTCAGCATACACAGCCTGTTCCGGATCTGACCTTACCCGGAACAGGAAGCTTCCAGTCGAAAGCGGGGATTTTGCCAAAACAGCGGCGATATTTCTCTGCAGCACCACGCAAAACAAAAATGACGATGATTTTTGAAAATGCCCAAAATGGGCGCAAAAAACAGCCAATTATATTTTCAATCTCGATCTTATCGCCCCATCATCCTCATCTTTTCCAACAACTTCAAATCCACTGCCCA
>CAMWXA010000401.1 GCA_947178035.1 uncultured Lachnospiraceae bacterium
ATCATCACCGACATAATCCTGAATTCCTTCGAGTATTGTCACATATCGTGATGCCGTTCCCTCATAGTTGCCGACCAGAGCTCTGCGGTTATCTGCATTGGGCCCGATCACGCCAATCGTATGGATTTTTTCTTTCTTCAGCGGAAGTGTATGGTTTTCGTTTTTAAGCAGAACCACACATCTCTCAGCCACATGTTGGTTTAATTTCCGCATATCCGGGGAATCCACAGACATATAAGAAATTTTTTCATAGGGATTGTCTCCCTTTTGGTCAAATACTCCTAATTTCATACGCGAAGTAAACAGGTTTATTACAGCCTCATCCAGACGCTTCTCATCCACCAGCCCTTCCTGAACTGCCTGTTCCAGATACAAGAACAGAGAACCACAGTTTAAGTCACATCCATTGTTCATGGCCAGAGAAACAGATTCGATTGGATTCGCTGTCACGCCATGATGCTCGTGAAAATCTTTGATTGCCCAGCAATCTGAAGTTACGTGGCCGTCAAATCCCCACTCATTGCGCAGAATATCCTTTAAAAGTCGTCTGCTTCCGCAGCATGGCTCTCCATTTGTACGATTGTAAGCGCCCATCACTGTCTCCACTTTAGCCTCCTGGACACATGCCTGAAATGCTGGCAGATACGTCTCCCGCAAATCCTGTTCATTTACCTGTGCGTCAAAGCTGTGTCGCTGGTCCTCAGGACCACTATGTACCGCAAAATGCTTGGCACATGCTGCCGTCTTCAGATAATTCTCATCGTGTCCCTGCAGTCCCATGATATAGCGTACACCAAGTCTGCTTGTCAGATAGGGATCCTCTCCAAACGTCTCATGCCCTCTTCCCCATCGCGGATCACGGAAAATATTGACATTTGGCGCCCAGAAAGTCAGTCCCTTGTAAATATCCTCATCGTCTCCCTCCTGCTGAATTGCAAACTTGGCTCTTGCCTCTGTGGATACCGCATCCCCTATCTGCTCCATCAAATCCTCATCAAAAGCGGCCGCCATTCCGACCGCCTGTGGGAAAATTGTCGCCGTACCTGCGCGCGCCACACCATGCAGCGCTTCGTTCCACCAATTATACGCCTTGATTCCAAGACGTTCTATTGCTGGCGTTTGGTGCATTGTCTGCGCAACTTTCTCGCTTAATGTCATCTGTGCAACCAGCTCTTCTGCCCTCTTGCGGTATTCCTCTATTTTATTTCTGTTCTGAACTAATTCCATTTTGTATATACCTCCATATCGTATTCTAATCTCTATCTATTTTCCCTTTTGCCGGGAAACTTCTCTGTCAACCAGCACTTCTCAAATCCAACAAACTATCCGCAAACTGACAGAGCAGCTGCACATTAGCCCCAGCCATCTGCAGCTGCTCCATAAACAGCAATTTGGAATTTCTTGTACGCATAATATCATTGACTATAGGCTCCCCAAAGCAAAAGATTTTCTCTCCTGCGCTAAGGAATACTTCTGTGTTCAAGTTCCTTTTGCATTTCTGCAAAAAAAATCTCAGGCTGGCAGGCATTATAATTCTGCATATACTGCTGCCACATCGCATCAAAGTCATCTGTCATGACAACCCTCGGCAGATAATCCCGCTTGACACGATTCATCTGTTCCCATACTCTGCCCGCCTCCGACTCCGATGTCAGCATTTCAGAATAAGAATACATCGGATACCATGGTCCCGGCTCTTCATTTGTTCCCAGCATATCTACATAATTCCTGCAGCCATATGCTATCAGGCATTCCTTCACATCCGGTACAAGTGCATCAAAAAATTCACCCGGCTGATATTCTGGGGAAAATGCATTGATGCCATCGCTCAGCATCCCCTCTATTCTTGGGAAGTAGGAATACATACAAAAGCGTGCACTGCTGTACTCCAGATTTCTCGCTGCCGCTCTCTGCTCTGGCGTCCTATAATAAACCCCATTCTCATTCACCTTATAATCTATTTCTTCAACACCCCAGTACCGAAGTTTCAAGATTTCTTCATCAAGAAGATCATTGATAAATTTCATCGCACCCTCGACATCCTCACAGCTCACTGTAATAGAAATACCCTCTGCCGCACTGAGCTCTGCACCACGTTTTACATGCCACTGATTTTCAATACTTCTGTCCATTGTAATGGGCAAAGGTACATATCCACAACCTTGCTCAGACATTTTTTCCAGCGAACCATTAACAGAATATGCAAACTGCCACCACTGATCCACCATACCAAGAACCCTGCCGCTGGCAAGCTTTTGTAAATAATCCTGATAATTCTGTGTGAAAAATTCCTGATCCACAATCCCTTTATTATATTCCTCATTCAGTTTCTTAAAATAACGTCTGGCCGTCTCAGAAGTATTGTAATCCAGCACTGTCAGAGTCTCCGCATCCACGATACAACTGCCATCATTGGGATAGCCATCAAGAAACTGTGGCGGATTTTCCAGACAAAAATACCTCCAATCATCGCATAGTATTGTAAATGGAATCGTATCCATCACTTCCCCTGGGTGAAAAGGGTCTTCCCTCACAGGATTTTCAGCAGCGTATTCTTCAAGCAAATCAAAATACTCACCAATTGTTTGTATATCCGGGTAACCTGCCCATTTGAGCACACGTGTCTGTATCCAAAATGCTTCACCCTCATGCAATACTTCCACTGAATTGCCTTGTACGACACCAAATTGAGGAATCCAATAAATATGCCCGTCCGACTGTCTGAACCAATCCCACTTTTCGGCAGGCATAAGACTCTTAATATTGGGATAATCATCCCAATACTGATCAATGGGAATCAACGCCTTTGCGTCATAAAGAACCGCATTGCCTGAAATAAAATCTGTATACTCTCCACTTGCAATAAAGCCTGCAATCGCTTCCTCTGAGGACTTTCCTACCAGCCATTGTTCCCGGCAGCGTGCACCGATTTTCTGTGCAATCAGATCCATGATCTCATTGTCTTCATCTGTCTCATTTCCAGAGACATCAAAAAATGCTGTAAATTCTTTGATGTCTCCACTTTTACTATCATTTGTCATTCTTGCTGTCCATAACACAGCCATAACAACAGTCCCAGCAGCAATGCCTGCCACAATTTTTTTCCTCATTCTGCTGACCTCGCTTCCCACGTTTTCTATAATTTGATTATAATTATTTTATCGCGGGCAGGCAAGCATATGCCTTTTATTCCTTCACCCCACCAATGGTAAGTCCTGTCACAAAATATCTCTGCAAAAACGGATACAGACAGATAATTGGAAGCATGGTAAGAATCGTAGCTGCCGCACGCACAGAAGTCGGTGTCACTGTTCCTGCGGCATTCTTCATCGCCTCTGCGGACGTTCCATGATTGGAAACAGATGATAACAGCTTCATCAGCTCATACTGCAGTGTAGTCAGATGGGAGCTCATTCTGTTGTAGAGCATGGCATCAAACCACGAATTCCACTGTCCTACTGCCACAAAAAGTGCCACTGTAGCATACACAGGTTTACATAGAGGAGAAATAATTTTTATAAATATAGTTGTATAACCAGCACCGTCAAGCTGTGCCGACTCTTCAAGGCTGTCAGGAATCCCCGTCATATAAGTTCGTATTACAAGCATATTAAATGCACTGAACATGCCAGGAATAACATATACCCAAAAGCTGTTTGTCAACCCAAGACCTTTGTATAATAAGAATGTGGGAATCATACCACCATTTACATACATTGTGATTACCCAGAACAGTGAAAGCTCCTGCTTAAATAAAAAGTCCTTTCTGCTCACAATAAATGCAAGGATTGCGTTTGCAGCCAATGCAAGAAGCGTACCTACGACCGTTCTTGCAACCGTAATATATGCTCCCGTAATCAGGTTTTGTTTTTGAAGTACTGTGATGTAATTTTTAAGTGTCCATTTCCTCGGCCAGAGATAAATCCCACCCCGCAGCGCATCTGTACCATCATTAAATGAGATTGCCAGTGTGTTCAATACGGGATATAGCGTAACGACCACAAATGCAATCATAAACAGGGTATTGCATACGACAAATACTTTATCCCAGGCAGAAGTCTTAATCTTATTACTATTTCTCTTTTCCATATGTATCTCCTTTCTAGAATAAGCGCTCTTCCCCGTTCTTTTTTGCGATCTGGTTCGCGATTATGATCAGGAC
>CAMWXA010000402.1 GCA_947178035.1 uncultured Lachnospiraceae bacterium
CGAAACAGGTGGTTCACGATTCTAATTTCTGGCCGGATGGAGTACTAGTTACTGCGCTGCAAGTTTTTTCGCGCGCTCGAGTGCTTCATCAATATGCGTACAGAAGTTCTCTTCTCCGATTTCCCGCGTAAATCCTGCCTTATCCATAACGGCCCTTGGCTGTTCATTGACATGGGAAAGGATAATCTGGATATTTCGTTTCGCATATTTCTCATGCAGCTGCTCCAGCGAATGCATTGCCGTCGCGTCGATTGCACTCACACTTCTCATGCGGAGAATCAAAAACTGCGTGTCATCATTCGCTGAAATATTCAGAATCTTATCTGCAGCCGCAAAAAACATTGGTCCTGAGATTTCGTACACAAGCGTGCGCGCCGGAACTTCCCGGAGCGAGATGCTGTCCGGGTCCTCCTCGTCGTCGACATACTTCCAGCCCTCCACTTCCATGACATCGCTCATGCGCTTCATAAAGAGGATCGCCGCAAGCAGAATACCAACCTCAATCGCCGCAACTAAATCAAATACGATTGTCAGCACAAAGGTTGTGACAAGCACGATGATATCGCTCTTCGGTGATGACTTGCACAGATTGACAAACGTTCTCCAACCGCACATATTGTAAGCTACCATAAACAGAATTGCTGCAATACACGGCATCGGAATCAGCGCCGCATAAGGCATTAACACTACGAGGATTAGTACCAATGTAACTGCATGCACCATGCCTGCGATCGGTGTGCGTCCGCCGTTTTTGATATTGGCAGCAGTTCGCGCAATCGCACCTGTGGCCGGGATTCCGCCAAACAGAGCCGAACCGATATTGCCGATTCCCTGCGCGATCAGCTCCATATTGGAACGGTGTTTCGAGTTGATCATGCTGTCGGCAACGACACAGGACAGAAGGGACTCAATCGCTGCGAGAACGGCGATAGTGAATGCATCCGGAAGAATCCCAGTGATATCTGCCATCGTAAAACTTGGAATATGAATGCCTGGCAGTTTGTTGCTAATCTCATACAGGTCGCCGATCGTGTTGACATTCATGTGCAAAAGCTTCACCATCAGAATCCCCGCAATCACAGCAATCAATGAGCCCGGAATGGTTTTATTGATATATGGCCATGCAATCAAAATGGCAAGGCATACAATTCCGACAATCAGAGCCTGCCAATTGACGGTAGACACATTTTTTACAATCGCCTCCATCTTTTCCATCGTCTCGATCGTGACCGTCCCTTCCGGGTATGTAAGTCCTAAAAAGTCCTTGATCTGTCCGATTACAATGGTCACTGCAATACCTGCTGTAAATCCTGTCGTAATGGTAAACGGAATATATTTGATCAGATTGCCCAGTCTCAGAAATCCCATCACAACCAGTATCAATCCTGCAAGAATTGTTGCAAGAATCAGCCCGTCCATGCCCTTTTGTGCAACGATTCCTGCAACGATTGTGGCGAAAGCAGCCGTCGGTCCCGCAATCTGCACACGGCTTCCGCCAAAAAATGAAATCAAAAAGCCCGCAATAATCGCTGTGTAAATACCCTGCTCCGGTCCTACACCTGATGCAAGTGCAAGCGCAATCGACAGGGGAAGCGCAATAATTGCCACAATAATCCCCGCCACAACGTCCTTTACAAACTGCTGTTTTGTGTAAGTTTTCATTACCGAAAACAACTTTGGTTTTAACTTTTCCATAATAATCTCCTCATAAGTAAATATAAAATTTTTATAAAACAAGCATACTCAATATATACCTATTTGCGTCATATTTCAAGAGGGTTTATTTGAATAAGACTGATTATACTTGTTTTTGGCTCAATTGATTACATGGGTTTTAGATTTTTATTGAGCCTGTCCACCATCCAGGCAATTCGCTTTTCCCGTCCAGCATCTGTCTTTGCATCAAGGTATGCCCGTGTATAAGTTTTCTTTACAGATGGAGACATGGCTTGAAAATTTGTGCAGGCAGGTTCGTACCCTTCCAAGAGTGCAGACAGACAGGCAATCTGTTCTTCTGTAATGATTGCCAGAGGGTTTGATAAGTCTTATCATCAATCTTTTCCATCTGTCCGTCAATCCAGCCAAAACAGAGAGCTTCTTCCAGAGCTTCTCCCGCTTTTATCGTTTTGGGGCCGCCAGCCTTACCGAACAAAAGCCAAATACCATCATTTGACAGACAATGCTCACGAAGCCATTCACGAAATTCTTCTCTGTCGGCAAATTTCATTGTTTCGCTCATGATATATCCCTCCTTATCATTTTCCTGGTTTGACATATCCCTATCAGGGAACAAGTATGCATATTTCAGCGGAACTATCTATTCTGCTTCGCTTTGCATAATAACTCCCGAAGACGGTGTTCCTGCATATTAATTTTCCCCATATAATAAAATCCGCGCGCTTCCACAAGCTTCACATCCACAAACTTTCCAATCAGGCAGGCATCTCCCTCAAAATGCACAGGTTTATCACAGGAAAGCTTTCCTGTCAGTTGAGAACCACCATTACATTTTTCCACAAGAACGCGGTGCGTCTCACCGAGTAAAAGTTTGCTGCGCTGTTCAGCCGTTTCATGCACCACTGCCAGAAGCCGGTCAAAATTTTCTTTGATCTCCTCCTCACTCGTAGGATTCGGCATCGTGGCAGCAGGCGTACCTGTGCGTTTAGAATAAATAAACGTAAAGGCATTGTCATACTGCACTTCCCTCACAACCTCTATCGTCTCGTCCACGTCCGCAGCAGTCTCCCCCGGAAAGCCTACGATAATGTCCGTCGTGAGTGATATGTCAGGTATCTCTCTCCTGATTTTATGCGCCAGCGCAAGATATTGCTCCTTTGTATAACGCCGGTTCATGGCCTCCAATATTCTCGTAGATCCCGCCTGCAGCGGCAAGTGCAGATGGCGGCAGATTTTTTTGGAATGCTTCATCACCTGAATCAGATCATCTGACAAATCTTTTGGGTGCGAAGTCATAAAGCGTATCCGCTCCAAACCCTCTATTTTCTCCACTTCCTGCAATAACTGTGCAAAGGTCATGGGCTCCTCCAGTGTCTTTCCATAGGAATTGACATTCTGTCCCAAAAGCATGACCTCCACAACGCCCTCTGAAACAAGATTCTCGATTTCCCTGATGATATCCTTGGGATTGCGGCTTCTCTCGCGCCCGCGCACATAGGGAACGATACAATAGCTGCAGAAATTATTGCAGCCATACATGATGTTGACGCCCGATTTAAAAGCATACTTTCGCTCGGCGGGCAAGTCCTCGACAATCTTGTCCGTATCCTTCCAAATGTCAATGATCATGCTGTCCGAACTGTACATTGCGACGAGCAGTTCCGCAAATTTGTAGATATTATGTGTGCCAAAAATCAGATCCACAAAGCGATAACTTTTCTGTATCTTTTCAATGACTGACGGCTCCTGCATCATACAGCCGCAGAGCGCTATTTTCTTGTGCGGATTTTTCTTTTTCATGTTATGTACAAACCCCAGCCTGCCGTAAACCCGCTGGTTTGCATTGTCCCGCACTGTGCAGGTGTTGTAAAATACAAGGTCTGCCGACTCGTCCTCAATCATCTCGAAACCAATATTTTCCAGAATGCCAATCAGTTTTTCACTGTCCTTAGCGTTCATCTGACATCCGAACGTCTCCCCGTCCGCCGTCAGACGCCTGCCCAGCTTCTCACTCTCAGCCTTTACAAGCTCACGCGCCTTTTTGATAAAATAATACTGGCGCATCGGCTCGTCCGCTGGCGCGTCATCTCTCAAATCAATTGTTTCCAGTATTGCTTCTACATTCCTGATCATATTCTTTCTGCCTTTCTATAACCTTTTTTCCCAAATTGATAATAAACAAAAATTTAGAAGAGGCTCTTTGCCGCCTCTCCCATGCCATTCTATCAAATTGACTGATTTTTCAAGCAATCGCTCTTTTTCTTACGGATTTGAAAGCGTCTCTTACTTCCTATGCAGTTCTTTTTTCTAAATTCTCCAATCGCTTAGACAAACTGTCAATTAATTTTAAGAGCAATGATGTATAATCTTATTCAAGTTTTGTAATTATGTAATACTGATTTAATTAGTCCATATTTTTTTGTACTTTTTCTATATGTTTCTCCAACATTTTTCTTGACCG
>CAMWXA010000403.1 GCA_947178035.1 uncultured Lachnospiraceae bacterium
CTGTTTTTCTGTTTCTATCATTTTTTCAGTATTATATTTGCTATCAGATATGCATCAGTGTATATTATGCTTATTTGATTTTATATTATATCTGATTTTATATATTTATTCCACTATTTTTTAAACATTTTAATATTCTAATTTGTCAAATCTTTCTTTTGAAACAATACCGTATTTTCTGATGCGCTCCGGCACGCCTTTTGATACATTGAATTTGGAAACGCTTGTCTTCGCCCAGTATTGCAGTAATTCGAAAACAATATTTACAGTTACATAAAGATGCATAAACTTGAAAACATAGAACAATTGTGCTATACTAAAGAACACAAAAAACAAACAGGAGTACAAAAATGAGCGAAAATATAATCGAACTGAACCATGTCCGCAAGGAATTTGTGACGGCGAAGCACTATCCCGGCTTTAAGGGTGCGGTCAAGGGGCTGTTTACAAAGGAAACAGTGACAAAGACGGCCGTGGATGATATCTCCTTTGCGATTCGCGAGGGGGAGATGGTCGGCTATATCGGAAGCAACGGCGCAGGCAAATCCACCACAATCAAGATGATGTCGGGAATCCTCACGCCGACCTCCGGCACCTGCGTGGTGAATGGGCTGGAACCGTACATAGACCGGAAAAAGAACGCCAAAAATATCGGCGTTGTGTTCGGACAGCGGACGCAGCTCTGGTGGGATTTGCCGCTGGGCGAGACATACACTGTCTTAAAAGAAATCTACGAGGTGAGCCGCCGCGACTTTGAGGAGCGGATGGCATTCTTTGACGATGTCCTGAACCTGCGGGAATTTATGCACAGCACTGTGCGGACGCTGTCGCTCGGGCAGCGGATGCGCGCGGATCTGGCGGCAGCGCTGTTACATAATCCAAAGGTACTGTATCTCGACGAGCCGACCATCGGTCTGGACGTCGTAGTCAAGGACAGGATTCGCCAGGCAATCCGCGAGATCAATCAGAAGTACAACACCACTGTCATTCTGACCACGCACGACCTGAACGACATTGAGGAGCTGTGCCAGCGCATTATCATCATAGACGCTGGAAAAAAGATATACGACTCTACGCTGAACCAGCTCAAGCAGGACTACGGCAACAGCTGCAGCATTGCATTTGAGTGGAAACAATTCCCCGACGCACTGCAGACGGACATGCTGCAGCAGCTTGATGGACCTTTTACACTTCACAGGCTCGAAAATGGTATCCAAATCTGCTTTAGCAAAAAGGAGTATACAGTCGCAGAAGTCATTGCAAGAGTGATGGGAATCGCGGAGGTAAAGGACGTTCAGATCAAAGAGACAGAGCTTACGGATATCGTGAAAAAAATTTATCAGGGCAGCGAGGACAGGGCGGTATGAAAAAATATTTTAGAATTTATTGGCCTTTTGCCGTAAACCAGATAAAGTCGAATTTCGTTTACAAGGGAAGGTTTTATCTTTTTATTCTGCGAAAATTTCTTGGCATGTTTATCTATTACTATCTCTGGATGGCAATCTATGCGAGCGCCCCGTCGGGACAGCTTGGCGGCTTTTCCAGAAATGAAATGATACTGTACGTATTTATGTCATACACGATATCCGATATGGTCATGGTGGGAATCTCCTCCGAAATCGGACACGATGTGACAGACGGAAGTGTAGCGATGAGCCTGACAAAGCCTATCAGCTACCGCGCACGCCTTGTCTTCCAGTCACTTGGAATAATGATCTACAGGGCGGTTGTCCCCACGCTGTTTATCTGGATTGGTCTGGAGATATACAAAGTCTGTAAGCTGGGAATGCCTGTGACCAGCCCGGTGACGATAACAGCGACGCTTGTCAGCATTTTGCTGAGCTTTTTCATCTACATTTATTTCGACTACTGTTTTGGAATGCTGGCATTTATCACCACCTACATATTCGGAATGAATATCATCAAAAATGCTGCGCTGAATTTCCTGACAGGAAAGCTGATTCCGATTTCCTTTTTCCCGGCGGTACTGCAAAGAATCTTTTCGTTTCTGCCGTTTACGGCGATAATCTATGTGCCCGTCATGATTTATCTGGGAAAATATTCCGGTGTGCAGGTGCTGGAACAGCTTGGAAAACAGGCATTGTGGGTCGTAATGCTCTCATTGCTTGGCAGTTTTTTGTGGAAAAGAATTGAAAAAAGAATCGTGATTTTGGGAGGATGACGGACGATGAGAAAACTATCGAGATATCTGAATCTGTACCGTGTTTTTGTGATACAGTATGTGAAGACAACCATGCAGTCAAAAGCGGACTTTTTTATTGGACTGAGCGGATTTTTGATTTCACAGGCGGCTGGGCTGGCGTTTCTGTATCTTGTCTTTGAACAGATCCCGTCCATGCAGGAGTGGAATCTGGAACAGATGCTCTTCATCTATGGCTTTGCGCAGCTTCCAAGAGGAATCGACCACCTGCTGACGGACAATCTCTGGATGGTCGGCTGGCAGATGGTCATCAATGGCACCTTCGACAAATATATCCTGCGCCCCATGAACATTTTTTTCCAGATTGTCTGTGAAAAGGTTCAGTTTGACGCGCTGGGGGAAATTCTGGTCGGTCTGATCCTGGTGGGCCGGTCTGTCGCAAAGGGTACTGTACAGGTCACGCCGGTCAGGCTGCTGTTTTTTATCATCTCCGTGTCGGCGGGGACTGTTATCTACACCTCCGTCAAATTAATCCTGGCGTCCATTGCGTTCTGGTTGAAGGACAGCTCGGCAATCATGACAACCGCATACGAGGTCGCAGACTTTGCAAAATATCCGATTGAGATTTACGCAAAGCCGATTCAGGCCGTGCTGATGACAATTCTGCCGTTTGCGTTCGTGGCATACATACCGTCCACGTTTTTCCTGAGCAATGCCAATATCTGGAAAACAATCGGCGCGGAATGCGCAGTTGCAGCCGTAATCTGGATCATTGCGTACAAACTATTTCAGAAAGGGATTTCCATGTATGAGAGCGCCGGAAATTGAGTGTCACGCCATCAAACAGTCTCTTTATCTGATTCATTCAAATCCTTTTTACGAAAAACAGCAGCCGGGTACATCCGGATTCTGCCGCCGCGCAGATACATTTTGCCAAAAAAGCATGGCAGAACCGGATTCCCTCCGCCTCGTTCCTGGATTAGACGATTTCCACCATGCATTGGCACTGCCCTTTATTCCTTTTCCTTATATGCCTGCGATTTTTTTTATTATGTGTCTTTTACAAAAGGTTTGAATCAATATATGAAAGGCGATAATTCACCATCTATAAGCAAGGATAATATTGAAAATGCATAAAATCCTTGAATGAAGGAGAAGAGTCGAATTGACCAATCTATTCAAAATATAAATCCACAGCATAAATTTCAGAGAGAAAAATTCTTTTAGCGTTACTGACCGATTAGCATAAGGGCAAAAATATGTACAGGATAATATATATAGAAAAAATATTTCATGGATTTTCCTCTCCTACCATTATATAAATATATAAATGGAGCAAAAAGAATCATAAAAAACTGAATATTGTTAAAAAAACCCATAAATATCCATATATTAAAATGAGCTGATAACTGTGTGCCCATAAGGAAAAGAAAAGAAAAAAGAGCCAAAATAGCAACCTGTTTTGTCTTTCGCAAAATACCAGCATATCCCCATTAATATAAACAAAGGAGAATATGGGACTATCAATATATTAGGCAGAAAAATCTGATATAATATTTCGAATCTGCTGAACAATAACATGATTACAATTGGAATGATAATAATTGCAACAAGAATACTTATCTGCGATGATGATCCTTTGATGATTGAACAGCTAAAAAAATACTGTAAAACTTTTTTTGATAAAATCCATGTGAAATGTCCTGAACTGTCCTGCTTTTCCAACGGGGAGTCTTTATTGGCTGACAAAGGCGACAAAGATATTCTTTTTCTTGAAAGATAATCGCAGGCGTAGCGGGCTACGTCAAGATTATCTGATGCCGCAGATGGACATTTAGCCATGTCAGTACCTGACAAGTCAAATTGATGAGTTATTTATGAACAGTTCCTTAGAGCGTGTTTGAAAAATGCTTTCTGTCAGATGTGCGTCACAATTTGTGGGAGATTTGTGCCAAATGAAGGGCGCATAGA
>CAMWXA010000404.1 GCA_947178035.1 uncultured Lachnospiraceae bacterium
GCCCTGCGCTGTCCATATATGCAGCATCTGTGCGCCACTCTACGATAAATGGATATCCTTCCACACAATCGGCCAGACACATATCATACGCGATCTCATCAAAGCTCTCATTTTCTCCGAGAATCGACTTCTCGAGGATGCTTATTGCTTCACCTGACATCTGTGTCAATTCTTCTGTTGAATAATATCTTTCTGACAATGTAACCGGGACGTGATAAACATTCTCTCCGTCATCTGCGATCAGCGACACACTCTTTTCGCCGTCTCCGTACTTATTGCGTTCTATCTGGTTATCCACAATCCTTGCCGCCATTCCATCCTTTATCCACAAAACAACGGATAACAATACACCACAGACAACAATCAGACTGCAGACGGACAGCTTTTTGATGACATACTCCTTCTGCCTTTTGGGCGTATCCCCTGTTGGTTCCAATGTCTGCAAATCCTCACGCACTGCACTATTGTATAAAATATGATCTGGCTTTTTGTGCATTGCTTCTAATTTATCATACAGCCATCTTGCAAACACATCATTCATATCGATCACCTCACTATACCTCAATATCAAGTATTTTGTCTGAGATCCGGCATGCAGCAGCATAGATAACAAGCGCTCCTGTCATCAATATCCAGCCAAAAATATTGTGGTATAAACTCTCAAAATATCCCTTCGTGGTCAATGAGATATAGAAAATTATAAAAAATGGCATATATCTCATAATTTGCTGCTCTAATTTTTTCTCACTTACTACCGTCTCAATTTCACGCCGGATTTCCTGTTTATCGCTGATGATTTCTGCTGTGTTTGTGATAATGCCGCGCATATCGCCTCCACCTCGCTTTGCAATCTGAAAGATATCTGCAAAATCCCTGATATCCTGTACGCCGCTTCTGTCTGCAAGATTTGTAAGCGCCCTTTCAAGCTGTTCATTATTATTTACTTTGCGCAATATTAAGCGCATCTCTACGGCCATCACAGACTCCTTCCCGTACAACAGCGCAATATCGTGACAGGCCTCCTGAAATGCATTTTCGACACTGTAGCCAGCCTGTAAATTTGACGATACACTCAAAATTGTCTCACGAAATTGGATTTCAAGCCTTCGTCTTCTCTTCTGACACTCGATTCTTTCCTTGTCCTTCAGCGATAACACGACAAACGGCATCAAAAATATCCACGCAGCCGCACTGTCATAAAAAAGCCAACTGATCATCGCCATAAATATGCCACCACATAAGAGATATCGCACAATCTCCTGTCCTGAAAATGTGTAGCTGGTGTAATCGGTCTCAGGAGGCAGGCGTCCTCTTGCCCGTCTTTTGCTTTTTTGAATGATTTTCATGAATTCTTCATTCCCTTCCTAACTCAAACCATTTTATGATGTGATACTTACCCCCGCAAAACAAAGCTTTTCTGTGTGTGTAAGCTCTCCCACCTTTACGAATTCTCCCATAACCTTGCCGTTTTCCTCACCTGTTTCCTGAAACTGATATAATGGGGCGGTGATGATCTCATCATTTCTGCATCCCACAATCTCCACAATCTCGAGAACACGGCGGGACTTGTCGCGCAGTCTGCCAAGATGCACAATAATGTCCACACCAGATGCTATCTGCCTTCTAACCGCCGCAAGCGGCAGGTCCATTCCCATCAGTACCATCGTCTCGAGACGTGTCAGCATATCGTTTGACGAGTTTGCGTGGCCGGTTGACAGACTCCCATCGTGGCCGGTATTGAGGGCCTGCAGCATGTCAATTGCCTCACTTCCCCTGACTTCCCCGATAATAATTCGATCGGGCCTCATACGAAGCGCTGACTTAATCAGATCCCGTATTGTGATTTCCCGTGCACCATCCATGTTGGCATTTCTTGTCTCGAGGCGCACCAGATTGGGAATATCCTGCAGTTGCAGCTCCGCGGAATCCTCGATTGTGATAATGCGCTCTGTCTTGGGAATATTATGCGACAGTGCATTGAGAAATGTCGTTTTCCCGGAGCCTGTTCCGCCACTGATAAATATGTTATATCCCGCAGTCACAAGCTGTTCTAAAAAAGCAGATGCCTCTCTTGTGATCGATCCAAAACCAATCAGATCTTCCATGGTAATCGGATGCTCTGGAAAGCGCCGGATGGTGATGATTGGCCCATTTAACGCTACCGGGGACAACACAATGTTGACGCGCGATCCATTCTCGAGCCTTGCGTCGGCAATCGGGGATGCCTCGTTGACGACTCTGTTGCACTTTGCCACAATCTGCTGTATCACGTTTTCAAGCTTTTCCTTTGTCTCAAAGCGTTTGTCCCACTTGTAAATACGCCCTGCTTTTTCCACAAAAATATTCTCTGTTCCATTCACCATAATTTCTGTCACTTCGTCGCAGTCCACAAGCTCCTGCAGCACATCCATTTTTCTTATGGAGTGAAAAACACTTTTGCCAAGCTCCTGTCTCTGTGCCAGTGACAAGGCATATTTTCTGCCCATCTGTACCACCAGATCATCGATCAGCTCCTGTATCTCAGCATCCTCCACTTCCCTCGACAAATCAATCTGCTGCCTGACATGATCGCTGATGTGCTTTTTGCACTCCTCGTATCTATTTGAATCACTTGAATCACGCACCCTTGTCAATCACCCCTTTCATCCATATACCGATGGATGATGTCGGCAAATTTTCAAGCCTTTCACACTGATCCTCCCAATTTCTTGGAAGTTCAAATTCCACAGTATGTTTGAGGATTTTTTCATATTCTTTTGCCTGCAGTAAGCTTTTGAAATGTGTTAACCTTGCCTGCCCATACACAGTCGTCTTGTCCGTAAGAAGATAAACCTGATCGCTGTTGTCTAACAACTCATAAAAACCCTGACAAGTTTCCGACAAATCAATCACAATATGCGTGTAATCGCTGTGATAAAGAAGCAAATTCATAACCGTTTCCCAATCACACTTATCAATGTGAATCAAATCTGCATAATCGAATGCCGGAGGAAGATAGTCAACACCGTGAATGCTGCGTTTCAGACTGTCCAGCTTGTACAAAAGCTTGTCGGAATGCCGGAGTGCAAAGTACATAAAATCGGTCACATCCGCCTCATAGCTTGTCTGCAGGAGTTCCTCAAAGCCCATGAATGGCATCAGATTCAGGTACAGCACCTGGTACCCTTTTTCCACCAGAATCTGTGCTGCACCAAGCGCTGCAGCACTCTGTCCCTTGTGCCTGTCTGGAGAATAAAAGCTGATGAGTGTTGTTCGGTTCTTACCACATCTCTCAACGCTGCTACAATTCTCATCCAGCGCAAATTCCTCCAGCACTTGCGTGATCAGGCGCTCCATCGACTGGTACTTTAGTATCATGCTGTATCCTGTAATCCCTTTTAGGCCGTCTTCCTGCAGGATATATACCTTGGATGCCTTTATCTTTGTGACATCTGCATCATAAATTCCTTCTCCCACAAGCAGGATCTCAAATGAAATTTCCCAGCTGGCTTCCAGCGCTTTGCTCACCGCATCAAATATCAGAATTTCAAAATCTGCCGGATTCTTTTTCTGCAGATACGCCTGCAGCATCTTTAAGTAGCCTTTATCACTGTCGCAGATTGCGAGCTGCCTTGCTTTCATACACTCTCCTCCTTATATGAAACATATTTTTTGACTACGCATACATACCAGCACACATCAACAGAAGACTTATAAATGCTGGTATTGACAAGCGCACAACGCATCGTTTTTGTTTCTTATCGATCTGATATGTATCAAGTGCTCCTGTCATTGCCGCCTTTCTTAGATATCGCCCCAGATAAAACAAGCGCTCTCTGCTCTCCGCGTATGCAATCATCTTTACAATCGTGATTGCGGCGGCAATTGTCATCGTTCCAAACAGATAGCAGATGATTCCATTTACACCCAGTTCTGAGCAATGGCATCCCATCATCATGAAAAGCTTGACATCTCCTGCTCCAAGCGCACCGATTCGATAAAAGGGATAAAATGCCAGAAAAATTATTGCAGCCGCGCCGAGTGCTTCCAACAGACCCCACACCGGATATGACGTTTATCATGCAATCAATCCCGCTATCATACCCACGGCGATGCAGACATTTGGTATCCTGT
>CAMWXA010000405.1 GCA_947178035.1 uncultured Lachnospiraceae bacterium
GTGCCAAATTCTTCATTTTTCCACAAGCTGCATCATTATTACTGACTCTACGTGCACCGTATTACCAAACAAATCCACCGCCCGCCCACGCTTCAATTCATACCCATTCGCACACAGATACTTCAAATCCCTCGCGAGCGTAGCGCTGTCGCAGCTCACATAGACAATGCGTTTCGGTGTCATCTTCACAATCGTCTCAAGACATGCCGCATCGCATCCCTTGCGCGGTGGATCCACACAGATAACATCTGCATAGATACCTTCCGTTTGATAAAGCGCGGGCAGCACCTCCTCCGCTTTTCCCACGTAGAAGCTGGCATTGTCAATATTGTTTCGCCGCGCATTCTCCTGTGCATCCGCAATCGCCTCCTCGACGATTTCAATGCCATAAACTTGTTTTGCCTTTTTCGCCATAAATAAACTGATTGTTCCGATACCGCAGTATAAGTCCCATACCGTCTCTCTTCCCGTCAATCCCGCATAGTTTAGCGCAATACTGTAAAGCTTTTCTGTCTGCACAGGGTTTACCTGGTAAAAGGACAGCGGCGAAATCGCAAATGTTATCCCACTATTGTCGGAACACACTGTGCTCTCACCACTGTCAATGTTCTCCACACGCTGCATATGGATCACATCGCTTATCGTATCCCGCCCCCAAATGGTATGACATTCCTTTCCCAGGATCACATTGGTATTTTCTTTGTTTTTATTGACAGAAATACTCGTCATGCCCTCAATTTTCTGAAGTTCTTCGATCAGCTTGTCCTGCCGTGGAAGCTCATCGCCGTTGATAATCACGCACACCATAATCTCACCCGACGTAAAACCTTTTCGGATTAGCACATGGCGGATCAATCCTTTTTGAGTTGTTTCCACGTATGGCATTACCTGATACTTCTTCATATAGGACAACAAAATTTCTAAAATGACCTGGTTCTCTTTCACGCCGAGTGCGCAGTCAGTATTTGGTATGATCGTGTGCGTTCTTCCGGCATAGAAGCCCGCCACAGGCTCGCCATTTTTATCCGCACCAATCGGAAACTGGGCTTTATTTCGATAATAAAAAGGTTCGTCCATTCCCACGATCGGCTCCATTACCTGTTCTAACAGCTCCTTGGAAAAGCCGCCAATTCTGCTCAGATTATTCTTTACTTTCTTCTCTTTAAATGCCAGCTGCGCTTTATAGTCAAGAGCCTGTATTTGACAGCCTCCGCACTGCCTGTGATATGGGCACTTTGGCTCTGTGCGGTGCGGGGAGGGTTCTGTCAGTTTCACCAGTCTGGCATATGCATATCCCTTTTTCACCTTCATGACCTTTGCCTCGATCTTATCACCGATTACTGCATCCTTTACAAAAAAAGTAAAGCCATCAATCTTTCCAATCCCTTCCCCTTCCGTTCCCATATCCTCAATCACTAACGTAACAATGTCATCTTTTCTGTACTCCAATTGAATCCTCCATCAATTCTATAAAAATACACATACGTAAAAATGCTGCACCGCCATCAGTTCCTAATCACATGTTTTCCTCAGGAAATTTCTAGGCACATTACTCAGACTGTCCGCTTTAAGTTTGACTCAAACAGTCTGTTATAGCCAAGCCACCCCGTCTCCTGAGTGGATTCGAGAATCTCTGTGAACGTTTCCAGTTTTGCATCCGTATCATCTGCGTAATTGAGTGCCAACGCCTCCATCAGCGCTGGTTTTTTTGGCGACCCATACTCATACTCTCCATGATGTGCCAGAATGCAGTGCTTTAACTCCATCTCAAGCATTGGCGGAAATCCAGGAATTTCCCGCGCTTTCTGACCGATCATCTCCGCGCCCATCACAATATGCCCCAGCAGCTGCCCTTCGTCTGTGTAGTCATTTGCCGGAAATGCACTGATCTCCCTTACCTTTCCTATATCATGGCAAATCGCTGCGGCAAGAAGCAAATCGCGGTTTAAAGCAGGGTATGCAGTGCAATAATATTCACAAAGTTTTGTGACACTGAGCGTATGCTCCAGAAGTCCGCCAATGAAGCCATGATGAACTGATTTCGCAGCAGAAGCCTTCTTAAACCGGGATGCAAATGCTCCATCTTCCACAAAAAACTTGTTCAGCAATGCTTTCAAATATGTATTCTGAACACTATGAATCATCTTAAGCAGCTCCGTATACATTTCATCCAGATTCTTTTTGCTGATCGGCATGTACTCACTCTCATCGTACTCTCCCTCCTCACATCTGCGCACACGTTTCACATTGACTTGCAGTGCGCCATTAAAGCTTGTAACCTCGCCGTACACCTCAATATAGTCCATTGCCTCAAAATCGGCAATTCCGACATTATTGGGATCCCATATTTTGGCATCCAGCGTGCCTGTCTTGTCCTGTATGATCACATTGTCGTAGCTCTTTCCATTTTTCGTCACCGCAGAGCTTTTAAACTTGCAGTAATAAATGTCAAAAACCCTGTCCCCATCCTTATAATCCTTAATATACTTCATTTGCTTAACGAATCCTTTCTAAAATTATTATATAAATTTATCAGGCTATTCTGCCTGCAGCACAAAGTGCATTTCTTCATAAGCGTTAACACTTTCTCTCTGTACTACTATATTTATGCTGCTGTCCATCTTAGCATTCCGCAGCACATTCATGTAGTCCGCCGCGCTTTTAATCTCCTGAGAACCGACCTGTACCAGAATATCCCCCTTCTGAATCCCTTTCAACATGGCTGGTGAATCCATATCAATATCCACAATAAACGCACCCTGCGGAAGCCCCATTTCCGTTCTGACCTGTGCGGAAATATCCTGTGCATAAATTCCAAGATAAGGAATATGCTCCCCGTTGGAAAGCTTTGTAATCAGTCCCTTCAGCTCCGTAATTCCCACTGCTGACAGAAGATTTCTGGTGTCATCATTATTATGACTATTGTCAATAATACCGATCACTTCCCCACTCATATTGACCAGAATCCCGCTGGGATTTGTGCCAGCGTAGATATCTGTTGTCATCAACTTATACTCACTGTCTGCCATCGTGATGACATTGCCCCGCGATGTGACCATTCCGTAACAAACGGTATCTTTATAGCCAAATAGATTGCCGACTGCTATGATCGGTGTCCCTGTGATGCCAGAGGATACAGAACTTCCCAACGTCACAACTGTGACAGAGTCCAGCGTTTCGCTTTTTATATATTTCAAATCTACCGCCAGTACCGCCAAATCAGTGTTCTGATCATACTGCTTAATCACCGCATCCGCGTCGGAACCATCACAAAAGCTGACTCTGATCATCTCTGCACCGTTCAGCGAAGATTTTCTGCTGAGTATCAAAAGTTCCCGATTATTGTTTGCGATGATGACTCCCGCTGTCGTCCCTTCGCTCTGATACGTGTTATTAAACCAGTCCACCTCTGAATGCACTGCCGTAACTGTCACCATGCTTGACTCAACTTTGCTGTAAATCTTATACAGCTCTGCATACTGTGTCTGATACGGCTTCAACGGTTCGATCGGTTCCGCATCCACCTCCACACTCCCCTGCTCTAAATTTCCTGATAAAGTTCCCTCATTTGCACCTCCTGTATTTGCACTTTCATTCCTCGGACTGCTTTCCTCCTGGTTTTCTTCCCCGCCTCTTGCTTCTGTATTCTCTATGCTGGACGGATATCCTGTCGAGCTGTCTTCTGACGGCACCTCATTTGACTGCGTCTCGGATACCCTTGCTTGTTCTGCTGCCTCCTCATCCAGCTCCTCTGTGCTCCCTGTCGTTCCTTCTGTCAGCATATCCTCCGGGAGCATTTCATTCTGTTCCTGTGGAAACGTCACGATCTCCGGCTCCTCCTCGGGATACAGCCAGTTGTTCAGCACTGGCTCCAACAGTAAAAATGATAAACATGCCAGCAAGCCAAAAAGCACTGCCATAGAGGCTGTGATAAGCGTCCGTCTCAAAAGCTTCTTTTTATTGATTGGCCGCTCCTTGATCTTTTCCTGCAAAAACTCAAAATCACTTGCCGCCTCGGAAGATGCATTCTTATTTTGCGATTCTAGATTTTCATTCTTTTCATCCA
>CAMWXA010000406.1 GCA_947178035.1 uncultured Lachnospiraceae bacterium
TGCACAGAATTATGCAAAAACAATTACTATCACAAACAGCGACGAAGTCTACGATGCAGTCTGTGAATTTATCAACCTGAATAATGGACTCTATGACTCTGTTCTCAGCGATGATGACATTTTTATCGAAATGCTTCCGCCAGAAGTATACTTGAATCAACAGTTGTCCGGCAATGCCTACTGTATGCCGGTTTATATCGATAATGCAGCATTCGATCTGATTCTTTCTACAGATGCCGCATTCCTGCCAGGAGACAAGCCACACGCACTGACGCTGAAAAAAACAGAGCTCAACATTGACACTTCAGCTTCGCTGCCCACTGTTCTCGTAGTTGACGACTCCGCCCTGATCAGAAAGGTTTTAATCAATCTGCTCAATGAAAACGGTTTTCAAGTCGTAGGTGAAGCTGCAAACGGCGCTGAGGGCGTAGAATTATATAAAGAACTGAAACCCGACATTGTAACACTAGATATTACAATGCCTGTGATGGATGGTGTGACAGCTCTCAGGCTGATCAGGGAATTCGACCCGAATGCAATGGTTGCCATGATATCCGCTGCCGGGCAGAAGGACAAGCTCATGGATGCCCTGAAAGAAGGCGCGGAGTTGTTCTTTACCAAACCGTTTAATGCACAGGAAGTAATCTCCTGTCTGAAAAACTGTTAAAAATCCTCTGAAGGTGCAAACACCTTCAGAGGATTTTATCCCGCACATCTTTCATAGTCTGTATATCGTTATCATTCAAGGTAATTCCTGCATACCAGTACCGCTCCATCCGCTCCGCAGCCAATGCAAGGCTGGCCATTGTCTCGTCTGAAAACAGTTCTGTCTTGGATAGCCTTGCAAAATATTCCCGCAGCGTCTCGCTGTTCTCCTTCGGCAAAAACTTCCTTTCTAAGAGCGACAGCATATGCCGAAAAATCACCTCCGGGTCATTGCTTTTCTTCCGCACCATCCTTCTGTAAAACCAAAGTGCCAGAAGAATCATTAGAATCAGAATCGAAAGCCCGCCAAACCAGACAGCCAGCATAAGCCAGAAATCTGCATCCTTTTGCATATCTGCCATCTCCTCTTCTGGCGCTCCCTCATCTGTCATCTCCTGACTTGATGCCCCGGTTTCCAATGCATTCTGCTCAAAGTCCTCCTCTGAAATAATATTTTCCTGCGGCTTCTTATCCTGTGCAGAGGCATACCATATCATATTTGCATTCGGCGCATTGACCACGGTCGGCTCCAAACGCATCCAGCCAAATCCCTCTATGTAAGCCTCCACCCACGCATGCGCCGAGCTGCCTGATATAGAAAATTGATTGATTTTTCGTGAATCGCTGTAGTCCACCAGAAAGCCTTCTGCCACTCTTGCAGGAATCCCAATACACCGCAGCATCTCTGCAAGCGCCGTCGCATAATGCACACAAAATCCCTGTCTTTTGTCAAACAGGAACCAGTCAATCACATTGACATCCTCAGGCACTGTAATATCCTGATTATAGGAATATTGATACAAGTATTGCTCCAATGTCCTGCACTTTTCATAATCATTTTTGCAATCCTTTGTAAGCTCTCTGGCAAGTTCCTCTACACGTTCCGATACAGCGCTGTCCACCAGGCCATAGGCACTCCGAATCCGTTCCCCGCCACTGGTAATCTGTTCTAGAAAATCAGAAAATGGAACTTTTTCCAGCGTTATGCCATAATAATCCTGCATTTTTGTATAAATAAGGTCATACATTTCTTTCTCATAGGATATGTTTTTACTGTTTCCTATGACTGCCTCTAGCTCTGCACTCGCATAGTCTATATCCACAAACTGATAAGAATAACCATATCCCTTTGACTGAATCTGACCTGATACCGGATTGTCCCCCTGGTACTGCACCTCTTGGGCAGTTGTCCTCAAAAGCTTTAGCGGATAAAACTGGGACTGTGTCCTGATATAGGACAACGTCACTTTATGCTCATACACCTCCACAAATCTGTGCAGTTCTTCAACATTCTGTGTATATGCGAACAAGGCATACAGTGTTTCCAAAGTATCAATCTGGCTGTCCATTGTCTGCTCTTCCAGTGTTGCTTCCCATCGCTCACCCGTAAAGCAATCGCTGTTTCTCCCTTTTAAATAAAGATTTCTTCTGGTTCGCTTCCCGTCGAGTACCAACTGCTCTGTCTTACGATTTCTTATCCCAGCTGTCAGCAGAGAGGGTGTGTCCGAATATCCCGTATAACCATACGCCAACAAGCCATCCGATTCGTCCCGTTCCCACCAGTACTGCACTTCGAGCATGACATGCTCTGTCATACTGCCTGCCGCCTGCACTGCCTTCACAACAAAATTCCAGTCATAAGGCTCCTCTGGCGCTGGTGTAAACGCTGTTATTATAGCTATGACTACATAGAAAATCAGAAACGTATCCGTCCTGTAATGCTCAAAAAACGCAATTACCTCCGAGACAGAGTTCAGGAAAAGAAATACCGCCAAAGCAGTCACTGTCCTGGAGAAATCGTAATCCATAAATGCAAGGCAGAGAAATATAAGCACTATCAGATACCCCGACAGCACCCGCACTGCCCGCAGGCGGTATAGTCCATGAAAAAACAGCATCCCCGCAAGCCCTGTGACTGCCAGCACAGCATGAATCCGGTATGACGCATCCGCCAGGATTCCAAACCAGAGCACCGCAAATATGACATACATACTGATTCCTATGGTCACTGCCCTATTGTCAAAACATTCCTTTATTCCAATAATCACTGCCGCTGCAATGCCCCACATCGTAAAATACATACTGTTGTCCAAAATACCATCATATTTTATCACGTTTAATAAAATCAATCCGGTCAGAAGATATGTTGCAAACGGTGCACAGACACGGCTTATCTTTCTTATTTTAAAATGTTCAAAATCTATCATTTTTCCTATCTTTCATTTGAAGCAGTTTGTTATTCCTCCCAAAGTACTTGATTGTGCAAATCAAAAAAATGGAGATTCCGAAATCCCCTGACAGTCTCTTTCACATTGTCAGCAATCCTTTCCGGCTGTTGGGTCACAACCAAAAACGGAACGCTTGTCTGAGAACGCATATTCTGCTCTATAAGAGCTGCATCGAGATCTGTTGCATTATCAGAAAAATCGCATTCCGTCAACTTCTCAATAAAGCGTTCAAACGCTCTCTGTGAACAAATTTCCTGTCCATCCACATCCTCCATGACAACAAGCAGCTGATACCCCGAACCGTAAATATACTGTGCCAGAGCTGCAGCCATTTCTCTGATCCTGTCACAAAAAACAATGTGCTCAACAGCATCTGCCGCCACAACCCGTGGATCAATAAAAATCACATACAATGACGCCTCCTCGGCAGTCGGTTTCCGCACCATCCATTCTAGTCTCTTCGCCGAATTTTTCCAATGTATCCATCGTCTGTTATCTCCCGACACATATTTCCTGACCTCATTGTCAGCAAGGTCAGCGCGCTCCCCTCTATGCCCACTGTTGTGACATTCCTCCTCCTCAATCACAGCCGCAATGCTGTCCAGCTCAAGTATCCTTGGCTTCACAGTTACTTTGAGTTTTTCCGGCATTGGAAACCGAATGCGAAATATCCTAAAATAATCCATAATCTCTATCATATCCACACCAATTTCATAAATTCCTGAATACATACATAGCACTTCCGTCTGAAATGCAATCTCCTGCTTTGGATCCATCGAAATATTTTCCAGATCCTCAGTTCTGCTAACTACAGACAGCTTATCCAGAAAATGTAAACTGACAGCCCCGTAGGTGACGAACCCCTCATTGCTCAGTTTCACCTGATAGGAAACACGCTCCTTTTTGGTGATAGTTCTCTCCGGTATTGTCTGATAAATCTTAATCGTAAAAAACACATAGAAGATATACGCTATCGAGAAAATCGTGTTAACTACCATCATAAAAAAAAGCATATAGTGAAGGTATCCACCCCGAACACTTATCAGCAACAATGACAACAGGAACAATGCCATATAAATGAATCTTCTGATAAACAGACTTTTATTTTCCAAT
>CAMWXA010000407.1 GCA_947178035.1 uncultured Lachnospiraceae bacterium
TTATAGGAGCTCTTATCACAACACTCGTCATCTTTGGACTGGCATATATGGCAGACAGCTCCCGCACCACCATCATCCTTGCAGGCATCACTGTGTCAAGCTTTCTGAACGCGGGTATCAACACCATCAAGCTCCTTGACACAGATATCACTGTCAACCTCACAACTTTTATGATTGGCTCTCTGTCAGGAATTACTTTCGATCGCCTGAAATTCCCTGCCGCTGCCATCATCACTGCGCTTTTGGTGTCATTTTTACTCACCAGGTCAGTCAATGTCCTCGGACTTGGTGACGATATTGCGCGCTCACTTGGACTTAATGTCGCTTTTGTGCGGCTGATACTGCTGGTTCTGTCAAGTATTTTATCAGGCTGTGTCGTCAGTTACGCCGGACTTCTCAGTTTCGTCGGCTTGATTGTCCCTCATATCTGCCGCCGCCTCTTCGGAAACGATGCCCGATATTTACTGCCCTGTTCCACACTGCTCGGCGCCTGTTTCGTGCTCATCTGTGATATCCTGGGCCGTGTGCTGTTCGCACCATTTGAACTTCCTGCTGGTGTTTTGATGTCCTTTATCGGCGGACCATTTTTCCTGTATCTACTCTTCAAAAAGAAAGGAGGACGCAGAGTCAATGCTTGAATTTTGTCATGTCAATATCAGCTGTAATTTTGTTCCCATATTAAACGATATCTCTGTATGTTTTCCAAAGGGTGAAATCACAACGGTCATTGGTCCAAATGGCTGCGGAAAGACGACTTTGCTCCAATGTCTAAACGGTTCCTCCAAAGTTACTTCGGGCAGTATTCGCCTGGATGACAGGGACTATCTCGCCATGCCGATAAAGGAACGCGCCCGCAGACTATCCTTTCTGCCACAGGTACGCACCATCATTCCCACACTGCCTGTAAAGACTCTTGTTGAGCATGGGCGTTTTCCACATCTTGGGTTCTCGCGCAAAAAAACACTAAACGATATTGCGATTGTCAATAACGCCATGGATTTCACACAGGTAAGTCCCTACGCTGGGCAGTATGCCGACACACTGTCCGGCGGAATCCGGCAGCGCGCTTTTTTTGCCATGACGCTTGCACAGGACTGTGACTACATTGTATTGGACGAACCGACCACCTACCTTGACTTGAACGGACAGCGTGAATTTATGGAGATGGTGCTTCAATTAAAAAAAATAGGCAGAACGATTATCCTAGTCCTGCATGACATCGGACAAGCACTCCGGATTTCTGACACACTTGTCATAATGCAGGACAGAAAAATAGCTGCCACAGCCACCCCAAAAGAATGTCTGCAGCAGCATATTATTGAAGCTGTCTTTGATGTCCGCATCAAAGTATTTTCTGATCAGGACGGCTGCTACTATTTTTTTGATTAATCCTGTTTATTCTTCTGTCTCCTCGCCATATAGAATATCCGCAAGCTTTTGGTATGCCTCTCCCCATCTTGCATTTGGCTTCAGATTGTACAGTTCCTTCTCAAGTACAAAGTATCTGCCATTTTTCACCGCGGTAAGTTTGTTCCATGCGGAGTTGTTTAACAATGTTTCCTCGATATTTTGCTGCACTGCATCGCTATCTGTTCCCTGCGTCGTCACGAATATGTAATCAGGGTCAGCAGCGATGATTGCCTCCATGCTAAGATCATCAAGCAGGCTGTTGTCATCGTCAGCAATATTGATGCACCCCAAATCTGCAAGCATCTCGCCGCCGACATTTCCATAGCTTCCCTTTGCCTTGATGCTCGATGCGCTTGCGCGCAGGAACACGATTGCAGGTGCCTCCTTTCCTTCCAGATTTCTCTGGTTTACACGCGCTCTCGCCTCATCTACCTGCCTTTGCACTTCTGTTCCGTTCTGGGCAAAAAGATCTTTCCGGCCTGTGATATCAGTACAGATTTCAAGCATATTCATATATTCATTAAAGTTGGATACAGAAAAATACGCGACTGTGATGCCTGCATCTGTAAATATCTTTTCCATATTGAGATCCGCATCTGTATTCGCGCTTGCAATAATCAAGTCTGGTTTTGCAGCAATTATTTTCTCAATATCCGGCTCAACATGGGAACCAACATTTACCACATCTGTTCCCAGATTCAGATCAAAACTGCTCCACGAATCGTTCGCGGCACCCACCACTTCACCACCTGCGAGCAGCCATATATCAGTAAAACTTCCAATCAGAGTGATAACCCTGTCATGACTCTCCACTGTGACATTCCTGCCAATATCATCGGTAAATGTAACACCGGCCGCCTCTGCCTGCAAATCCTCCTCTTCCTCACGTCTCTCCGCTTCCTTCTCCAGCTTCTCTTCAAGTATGGTACTCCTTGACTCCCCCTCACTGTGTTCCTCCTCAGAGGACTCGACAGTGCCTGCTGTCTGGACACCTGCCCCTGCGCCTTTGTCAGCACACCCCTGCAGCAGCAATACTGCCATCAAAAAAGGCAACATAAATTTTTTCATCATTGATATATTCATCTCCTCATGGCTTTCAAAAGATAAAACATAGATGCCCCATCATACAAACTGATTTTTTTCTTCGTCGTAATGATAATCGATTTGGCTCAACTTGTCTACTATTTTTTTCATGTCCTCGCCTGTATCCTCACAGAATTTTTCGAGGCTTGGATAAAAATCCCTAAGCTTTAAATTGATGTAGCTTAACAGCATCACCGGGTCATTTGGCATTATATAGCACTCTCCTTTCTATTTTGTGCACTCAGGCTTACAATAATCAACTCGACACTAAGTATATCCGGCATACGCCCTGTCTTTACATTTTCCTCCGCCTCCACGCAGGACCTTAACGCGGATTCAAGTTGTGGCAGCTTAAATTGTGCTGCCTGCGGAATATATTTCTTTTTCAGGAAATAAGGATTGAGTCCTGTCTGTCTGGCAATCTCACTCTCCTGATATCCTTTTGATTTCATTTCCTTTACCTGCAGTAGCATGTTGAATTGTCTGGCAATCAGCGCCAGTATCTTCATGGGCGCTTCTTTTAACGCAAGTAAATTATAGTACAGTTTTAGCGCCTGCTTCTGCTTTTTCTGCGCGACTGCCTCCACCATGTCAAAGATCTGATTCTGTATCTGTACAATACACAGCTCCTCCACATCAGCAGCTGTAATACCTTCTTCATAGTATTTATAGCAGACCAGCTTCTCTACCTCCCGCCGGATGTTCTCCATGTTCGCACCGGTCATGTCCAGCAGTAAGTTAAGTGCGTCGGGCGTGATCATCTTGTTCTCTTTTTTCAGCAGTCCCATAACCCACTTTTTGAGTGTTGCCTCATCCTGCATTTCACAGAGCGCTGCATAACCATTTGCAGTGACTGCTTTATACAGCTTATTTCTCTTGTCAATCTCCTCTTCCACGAAAATCATACAGGTTGTATCCGGAAGTGCTTTTACAAGCGCAGCTATCTGCTCGTTTCCGCTCTTAAACCAACCGCTGTTCTCAACAATAATCACCCTGCGTTCTGCAAAGAACGGCATCGTGCCTGCAAGGTCAACAATTTCGCCAGCATTGATATCTTTGCCGGAATACACACTGCAGTTCATCGTATCCCCCTCTGCTGCCAATGCTTTCCTTAAATTATCGCGATACTGTCTGCGCAGATACGCCTCCTCTCCATAGAGAAGATAGAGACTGCTAAACTGCCCGTTCTTAATGTCCTGTGCTATCCTTTTCATTTACATTTCCTTTACTGCTAATTGATATAGTTTTCTATCGTGTACTTTCCATTTTTTATCTTTATCGTAATGGTTCCTGTGTCCTTTGTAATCTGTATGTCGCTTCCTGCCTGCTCAAGTTTTTCGATTGTCTCTGCATGAGGATGTCCGTAGCGATTGTCCTCTCCGCAGGATATGACAGCAATCTTTGGCTCGATCATCGCAATCAGTTCTTCCGTATTCGAATACCTTGATCCATGATGAGCAGCTTTGTAAATATCAATCCCTGCAAAATCGGATGTCCCGTAAAAGCGTTCTGCCACAGCCCGCTCCCCGTCAGCCTCGACATCTC
>CAMWXA010000408.1 GCA_947178035.1 uncultured Lachnospiraceae bacterium
TAAAAATGCTATTAAGGAGTTTGCAAATAATCATCAAAAGGTATTATTTAAATTGATGTCACAAGAAATATATGATTTGGGTGATGGGAATTTTAAAGGTTTATATACGAATGTAATTACAAAAGAAGAAATCAACAATTTTAATGAAAGTGAAGAAAATCCAATTGTATTACAGGAATACATTGACAAAAAATATGAGGTGCGTTATACTGTAGTGGGTAAAGAGCATTTAGTTTGTCGAATTGATTCACAATTATCAAGTAAAGCATGTGAAGATTGGAGACGGTATGATATAGCTAATACGCCACATTATAAAATTGATGCACCAGAAGAGATTAGAAATAAAGTTGATTGTATGATGGAACTACTAGGCTTAGAATATGGTGCATTAGATTTTATTGTTACTGATGCGAATAAGTGGTTTTTTTTAGAAATTAATTGTTTGGGGCAGTGGCTATGGATAGAACAGCTGACAGGATTGCCAATTTCTCAAGCAATTATTAGATGGATAAAAGAAAACATATAAAAGGAGGAATTTAATATGAAAGTTTTTGCGTCATCTTATTTAGAAGGGTTTTCTAGTGATAAGGTAGATGGTGAAGAAAGGGGGAGTTGGAATCCAGAAGGTTCAGAAGCGTCTAAAATTTATGCTTCGGGTGCGAATACGTCAACAAGACAATCAACATATGCAGCAGAGACAGATAATAGATCTGATAGTGATCGGCCAAATGAAGGAATGTATGTAGCATAACTGTTTAGGATAACAATTGTTTTCATAACTCTTTGTTTTGAATTGGTAAGCATATCATTGTTTGTTGTGGGTAGTTTATTTGGACTTACATAGCAAATGAGATATTTATACAGTGTCAAATATTTTGCATTTACTGGTGCCAAAACGGTGCCAAGAAATTGGATAAATGAAAATACGTCACACAAAAACAACGATTTTATGCTGTTTTCCGAAATAAAAAGTATAGAAAATACTACAAAAAACGCTATTCAAATACCGTGAGGGTGGTCGTACAGTAGGATCTGGTCGTGTGGCTACTATCATCGAGTAATCAGTAAAAAGCTAGATTTTATGGGGCTTTCCGAGAAATCGGGAAGCCCTTTTTTCGGTTCTGAAATGGGAGATTACAGAGACATGACCTTATTTTGACCTTGTTTTCTAAACTTTGACCTTATATCTGATTGATCTGGTCAAATTATAGGATAATGATAATAACTATATTTCCATAAGCTAAGCCATGTGCATACATATTGTGTCTTCGACATAGGGGCGATTGAAATAAAAACGAAAAAAGGTTGGTGAACATTATGGGTGGAACGATAATTGAAACGGAATCTGAGAGTGTGATTAAACAAAGCAAAGCACAAATGATTGTTGAATTAGGGCAGTAGGATGGAATCGATGATGATATTATTCTGGAGAGATTACAGAATAAGGCTGGATTATCATTAGAAAAGGCCAAGGCGTATTTGAAAAAATATGGGAAGCAGTTTGTATAGTCATTACCTAAGACTTTAAACCTTTTCCAATAATAGACAGGTCGTTAATATTACAATACAATCAAACGGTAAGAAAAGGGAGCATTTCGCTAATCGGGATGCTCTCTTATTTTAATTTAAGGAGGCTTTATAATCATGAACAAACCAATGACAACAGAGGAACTATTTAATGAGATTCATGGTATCCTGAAAGAGAATGGCAAACTGCCATCTATTCTTGACTATGGTCTGGCGACACGCAGTCCAGTACCGATTAAAACGTATGAATTTGATCTTGTCAATAAGCTTGCCCTGGGAGGCAGCGAGGGTATTTATCTGGATCTCTGGATTGAGCATTATGTCAACGATGAAAAGGAAAGAAAAAGACTTGGCACATTTAAGACATTATATGAAGATGATGAAGCAATGCATGCCATGGCGGGACTGCTGGCTGATTTCATCATTGAGGGACGCACTTATGTCAATGCACATCTCGACGATTTTATATGGGAAGGAGTGGATGTCCATGCGCTTGATCAAAACGGGAAACGCTACAGCTGGGGATATACCTGCTGTGATATGGAGGCAGCACTGCAAAAGAAAGATGAACTGTTGAAAAAGTATCTGCAGGTAGTCGTGAGAGACAATGCGACAAGGAAAGAAGAGATGTTCAGTCAGGACGGTTAAGGGGGTGACAGGGTGATTCATTTTAGCAAAGAAAAATCTCATGCGACTCATACAGGAGACAAAAGATTCGATTACAGAGATATGGAACTCTGTAGTGTGTGGGACAAAGTAAAAGGGAATACTGATCAGATGGACGACATACAGATATCTTCGGAATTAAAATAAAGATTTATTTCGTATAGCAAGGGTAATATGAATCTTAAAAGAATAATGTTTAATAAAAACACAAACGAATTTTATGGCGATGGGATGATTCCTATATCACGAGAGGAATGTTATCGTTTTGTAAATTTCGGCTCAAGAGGCGTAAAATGCCCTGGCGGTGAAAACGGATACGCAATATATGGATACAGATAATCCATACAAGATATGTATGTGCGTTGCATTAAGTTCTTAAATAAGGCAAATAAAGATTTAACAGGAGGAATGTATGAATTTTGATAATATTTTTGACAGGTTAAAAAACAGGGTATGGAGCCCTATGTCAGATATGGATGCTGTTGATATGATCATAAAGTCTTATATAGAAGGGGATATTGATGAAGAGGAAAAGGAACTGCTCTTAGATTTAGTATAGAAAGGTTAGAGAAAACCAAAACAATACACCAGATATTGCAGGAGATTTCAGAAGATATATGTGATAGTCACTGTAAGTATCGGGAAACTGTGGCGGAAGACTGCTTATGTGATGTGATCAGAGATTATGGGAAATGTCCGCCTGACAGGATAAACTAAGCTGGAATTGCAGCAACATGTCTGGTTCATAAGGGCAGTGGGATTCGTTCCACTGCCTATAATATTTTAAGGAGTTTGAGCAATGGGAAGATATGATTACAAAACAGCACATTTGCAAAAAGTCAGTGTATGCGGTATCAGGTGTGAATTTAGTGATATACGTATCGACCGCAGCACTGTGCCGGAGGGAAAAGACCAGTATGAGGTTGCCGGGGATGATGACAGAGGCGGTGATCCAGTAAGAGTCAGGCTGGGGATCATGGTCAGTTTCTTTGGCACGCTCATCAGTGACCAGCCGCTGCCAATTGGAAATAACAGTGTATTATGTCTGGATGGTGATTTTATATGGCTGTAAAGAGCTGTGAACGTATTGGCATCTGTAATGTAGACAGGAACGGCAGTATCACAGAGTTACAGAGGGAGTTTTTCGGTCAGGGATGGATATTCAAGGACTGGAAAGCGTTTCATGGGAATCAGAACGCGCCATGTTATGTACCAGAGCTGTCGGATACTGTCTATACGAGGAAAGATTTCATGTCGCTGTGCGACAACCACGAGGAGATTGCAGAGAAACTGTTTTATGAGGTGGACTGGCAGAGTCCGTCAACCCTCATGGATGAATGGGAGAAAGACGGGGAAGTCGATACATGTGACCAGCGCGGCAGGATGTTCCTGGCATATGATGTGCATAAGTGTCCACATTGTGGGTATTTTATATGCGAAAAGCAATGACCTATTAGTGACAACGGTTAATATAGAGGATTTGGTCAACTGGCAGGGGATAAGACCGGAATGGTCTTATCCCTTTTGCCGTTATGAGGAGGCGGTTAAGACGGGCAGGAAATATAAAAGCGTGAAGAATGGCAGGGGAACGGAGTTCATGATCGCGGAAGGTAGATACATATCAGTAGGAGTGTGTGGCACAGATATAACCATCAGGGGAGATGGAAAAGTGCTGGCGTTTGATGACTGGACCGGATTGATGAATGCCATCGACGAAGATAAGGCTGTATATTGTAAACGAGATCGGTCTGATGGCAGGTGAGGCGTAATGAAAAAATGAAATGGGTAGTGTCAAGTAATCTATGAAAAAACTGAGCAAAAAAATCAGGCTCAATTGA
>CAMWXA010000409.1 GCA_947178035.1 uncultured Lachnospiraceae bacterium
CTAAATCTGGGCTGCTCCTATCCCCGCCAACTGCTGGGCGACCGGGTTCACGCGAGTTTTGGATAAGAATTTCCGATTCGTTTCGATATGCTGGACACCATGAACGGACAAAATCTGTCCCTGCAGGTTCATCCTCTGACAGAATATATTCAGCAGCATTTTAATATGCACTACACACAGGATGAAAGCTATTACCTGCTGGACGCACAGGGGGAGGACGCGTGCGTTTATCTCGGCATCCGGACAGGGACAGATGCCCTGGCTATGATACAGGCTTTAAAAGAAGCGCAAACTGGGGACAAACCATTTCCGGCAGAAGCGTATATCAACCGGATTCCTGTGAAAAAACACGACCATCTGCTGATACCAGCCGGAACGGTCCACTGCTCCGGCGCAAACACGATGGTATTGGAAATCAGCGCCACGCCCTACATTTTCACGTTCAAACTGTGGGACTGGGGGAGGCTGGACCTTGACGGCAGACCCAGACCAATCCATCTGGAGCACGGCGCTGCCAATATCCAATGGTACCGCAATACAGAGTGGGTGCATGAAAACCTTGTGAACGCTGTCACGATTGTCTATGAAAGCGGACAGGGTACGGTGGAACGCACCGGACTGCACGAGCGGGAATTTCTGGATACCTACCGCGTCAGCACGGCAGCAGAACTTCCCATCCGCCGAAATGGCAGCGTTCACATGCTGAATCTGGTGGAGGGCGGACGCGCCGTGCTTGTCAGTGAGGATGGCAGTTTTGCTCCCATGGAACTGCACTACGCGGAAACCTGCATCGTGCCCGAGGCCGCGGGAGCCTATCGCATCTGCTCACCAGACAAAGTACCTGTTCGAATGGTGATTGCCTGCGTGCGCGGTTAGACAGGATAATCCCTGACGAGCCGCTCCACCTGCTGCATCTCCTGCGCAATGCGTATTTTCCCAGGGCACGCATCCATGCAGGGCATCTGTGCACACTCCCGACAGTGTCTCGCGCTCCCGGCAATGCCCAAACCAAGCTTTTTCAAAGCCCAGTAATCCTTTCCCAGATGAAAGTACTGATACTGGCGGAATACCGTATGAATTTCCGTCCCATAAGGGCACGCGCACCGCTGACACCTGTCACAGGGGATTGGAGCGTACTCCTTTTCCAGCACAGAAAGCACTTCCTCAAAAGATGGCGGCACTGCCCTCTGCGCTTTTGTGTCCCACCCCATGGCTGTGTCTACCTGATCTTTTGTCCCTAGTCCGATCAGAACGCTGGATACAGGGTAGGACAGCACAAAGTCAATCAGTGACCGCGCCGGAAAGTGCTTTGGGAGCAGTCCTGCGGCATACACTTTGTTGACCAGAAACCCTTTTTTGCGAAAGAGCGGCTCCTCCCGGACGCGGTCGAGCATCCCCCGCTCCAGCAGATTCCCGCTGCCCTGCAGCACATCCACCCGGTCATCCTGCGCCCCGCGCAGCAGAATGTCATAATAGTGCGTCGCAACCCCCGCATATCGAATCTTTCCCTCGGCTTTCAGCTCCGCAAGCGCGTCCAGTGCACCGCCCCTGCCAAACACTTCCTCCTCGTGCTCTGCGTCAACCTGATGGACAAAGTATATGTCCGGTGTTGTACCGAGATTCTCACAGGACAGTTCCACGGCCTGGTACATTTCACCGCCGCCAAAAAAGCGCGCCTTGTCCGATATAACAATGTTATCCCTTCCTACAAGCGCCGCAAATTTCCCAAGCTTGATCTCCGCGTCGCCATATTCCGGTACAATTGCAGTATCGTACAGATTGCATCCCAGCCGGTACGCATGTTCCATCACTGCAAGCGCTTCCAGTTCATCCAGATTAAAATAGTCCGGCAGAACAGGAACGCTTCCCTGCAGGACAGGGATCGTGCCGAAGCTTATTTCTGATACGTTCAGTCCTGTGTTTCCTAACTTCCGGTAATACATTTTTCCGCCTGCCTTTCATTCTATACACTCTTGTGAACGAAAAATGCCCTCTCACCAACCTGCACTCCCTCTGGCACCTGTATTTCAAGGGCACCCCCGCAAAACGCAAAAGCCTCCCTGCCAATCCTCTTTACTGTGGACGGAAGCTGTATCCTTCGCAGGCTGTGACAGCGGTAAAACGCCCTCTCCGGTATCTCTACAACACCTTCCGGTATTCGTATCGTTTCCAGTGAAGTACAGTTTTCAAAAGCCCGTGCGCCGATCTGCCGGAGATTTTCTGACAATTCGACACAGCGCAGGACACCGCAGCCTGAAAACGCGTGTGCCTCAATACACTCCACGCCGTCTGCCTGTCTGACCTCCCGCAGCCATTTGCAGCCTGCAAAAGCACGTTTTCCAATCTTTTTCACCGTCTCTGGAAATGTGATTGTTGTCAGCAGATTTCCGTCCTGAAATGCGCCCTCACCAATCTCTGTGATGCCATCGGCAAGCCGGAGCCGGGAAATATTTCCAGTGCATTCCATAAGCACGCCCTGCTCATCCGTCTTAAAACAGTTCAGGCTGTCCATCACCGCCTGTTTTGCCAGCGGCGGCAGTTCCCTCTCCCGGTCTGCAAGCCCCGTAAACTGCACAACCGTCCCATCCTGCAAAACGAATTCGCGCAGATTGATACAATTTCGAAATGCATACGCTTCTACCTGCACATATTTGTGTTGTCTGTTTTCAGCATGTCCTATCTCTATGTCATACTGTGATTTTTCCTCCGCGCCTGCAAAGCGAATGCGCTCAATGTCCAGACCGTTTGCAAACGCCCAGCCGCACACAAGACGAATATCCGCAGGAACCGTCACATCTCCCGCGCAGCCAGAACCGTCCAGCAGCATGTCCCGCACGGCCACCATAGGAGACTCCCTGCGCTTTTCTGCCATCCAGGCCGTTCCGTGAAATGCCCTTGCGCCGATATATGTCACGCTCTCCGGTATTTCCACCTGCTCCAGCATCATCGCGTCGCGAAAAACCTCTGCCCCGATTCTTCGTATCCCCGCAGGAATCCGCACGACACGCGCCGCTCCCCGGTATCTGACCAGATTTTCTTCCTGCTCGACCGTAAAACAGCTAAACGCACTGTGAAACAGAAGCCGTACCATCTCGGGAATATCCTGTGCAGTAATATCCGCATAACTTCCAAACGCCCATTCCCTTCCCATAAATACAATCCGGCGAAGTGATGTACAGCCTGAGAGTGCATATTCCTTTACCTGAATCTCTCCCTGCTGCCCCGCGAGAGAAATCCTTTCCAAACCACTGCAGTCCTCCAGTCCATGCGCCATCAGACACGCTCCATCCTGAAACGCTGCGCATTTTAAGCTTTCACAGCCCTCAAAAGCGTATTCTCCGACTTGTTTTATGGCAGCAAAATCAAAACGCTGCAGACATTTACAGCCGCTAAAACAATATTCCCGCACTTCTGCGGCATTTTCGCACAGACACGTCTCCATGCTGGCACACCCTGCAAAAAGGCGTTTTTCAAGCACTTCAATCTGTGAAAACTGTGCACTGACAAGCGCGGTGCACCCTGCAAAAGCCGCTTCCCCGATTTCGCTGGCAGCAGTTTTTATTCCATTCAAAGAAATACATTTCTCAAAAGCATGTGCCCCTATCCTGATTTGTCCCCCAGGCAAAGCAGCGTCTGAAAGGCTGCTGCACCCAAAAAAGGCACCCTCGCCAATCCACCGGACACTTTCGGGAAACACAACCTTGCTGACAGCGCGATTCCCCGCAAACGCATAGGGCGCAATCCCCTGTATCCCTTTTGGCAGAATCACTTCGCCCGCACATAAAATTCCTGAAACAACTACATTTCCAACAACATGAAGCCCGTTCTCCAGCCACTCCCCCAGCAAAGTGTCTGCAAAAGCACGCTCTCCTGCCCGCAGCTCCGGGTTCACTGCCGCTGCCTTAAGCGCTGTGCACCCGGACAACGCTTCCCTGCCGAGTTCTTCCACCTGTTCCAGACAGATTTCGCGCAGCTTCCCACAGCGATAAAAAGCGCGTTCCCCAATATAAAGATTACACTCCCGGCAG
>CAMWXA010000410.1 GCA_947178035.1 uncultured Lachnospiraceae bacterium
CCCCTTTCTTATTTAATGATAAAACTTTGAAAATAAAAACGTAACCTTTTCACTCTATCTGTTTCAATTTATGCGCAGCGAAACAAAAAAAGAACCATAACTGCCCTTTAAAATTCGACAGTTGTGATTCCCTTTTCAAATCCTATTGATCGCTGCCTTTGCCGTGACCATGACTTTTAGCATATTTATTGCGCAGCTTATTTTTCATACCACTTCCATGTTTACTGTTTTGATATGGCCTGTGCTCTTTTTTCCTGTCCGTCGTCTTTGCACGATTTTGTGACTGTGCCGCATGCCGGCGTGCATGTGCTTTCTTCTTCTCCCTGGAAGCCTGCTTTGCAGCGTCCGCAGCACGTTTCCTGTCGCGTGCGTTCACTTCGTCCTGGTTGTATATGGTCAGCCATTTTGTCTCTGTCAGACGCACATAATTGGGATATGCGGTGTATTTCATGTGGCATTTGTTGCATTCGTATGTGTTCAGCGTGTCACCGTTTGGCATATTTACTTTGAGTGTGAGGCCGTACTTGACAATTCCCCCGCATCCCTCTTTTATACACTTGTTAATTCTTTTATCATAGACGTAAAAAACGTCACCATCCCGCAATTGTACCTTTCTCTCAGGTGCCTTTTTCTCCATCTCTTAGTCCCTGCCTTTCTCTCTAAGGAACTTTTCAAATGGTCCTTTCTCCTTGGTGCCAAACCTTTTATTTATTTGCCATCAGTTTGACCATCGCTTCATTCAACCCTTTTACTGTCAGCTTATACATTGGAAAAATCTCCTTCACGGCAGTCTCCGCCTCACGCCACGGTGCGCGCCCCGGCGCCATCTTGGGATTCATCCACACAATCTTTTTGTAATGCCGCTTCATCAGCTGGAGCCACTCAAAACCGGACAACCCGCCATTTGGTCCCCTATAATTGCCTGTGTTTGAGTATAGCTCCTCCGGTGCCATCGCCGCGTCACCGACAATGATCACTTTATAGTCACTGCCGAGATTACGAAACATCCATTCGGTATCAATCCAGTCGCCATTCTCGCACTCTGGTGTCTTGTACAGTTTCGAGTAAATGCAATTGTGGAAATAGTAAACTTTCACATCCTTAAAATGATTGGACTTATTTACAGACTGAAACAGATCGTTCATCAGTCTTGTATAGGGTATCATTGTTCCGCCGGAATCCATCAACAGCAGGAGCTTCACCGCATTTTTGCGCGGCTTCATCATCTCGATCTGCAGATATCCGCCGTTGTTGCAGGTCTTGTCGATCGTCTCGTCAATGTCAAGCTCTGACTTGGGAATATCAAGCTTTGTCGAAAACTGTCTCAGCCGGCGCAGCGCCATCTGGAACTGGCGGTTGTCAATTACCTTGTCATCCCTGAAATCCCGGTACTTGCGCGCACCCACAACGGAAAATGCCGACTGATAGCCTGTCTGGCCGCCGACGCGCACGCCGCCCACATTTCCACCCATATTTCCAAAGGAAGTCTTCCCCATCGTTCCAATCCAAAAGCTCCCTCCATTGTGCTCCTCATTCTGGTCTTTCAGACGCTGTTTGAACTTCTCCTCCACGTCGTCCTTGTCCACCTGAATGTCCTCGACCTGATTCAGATGTTTTCTGGCCTCCTCGTGGGCAAGCTCCAGCATATCGGACTTGTCAAGCCACCGGAGCATATTTTTCCCGACCTCTGTCTCAGTCTTTACCCCCTTGAAGCACTCCTCAAATGCCATATCAAACTTGTCAAATTCTGTCTCACTTTTTACCAGTATCATTCTCGCCACATAGTAAAACTGTGTCAGCGAGCTCTCGCAGAGTCCTTTGTCAAGCGCCTCCTGCAGATCAAGCCACTCGCCCAATGAGACCTCGAGCCCTTTCTCTTTTAATGTGTAGAAAAATTTTGAAAACATTTTTCCCCCTCACTCGCCTTTTGCACTTCCATCACACGATATCCAAAGCAAGGCTTAATGAATCTCCTGCCGCACCGTCTCCAGGTCCTCATCCTTCTTCACAACCACACCGACAAACGGAAGCTTTGACCTTAGCGTGTCCGCCGGAATGCCGCCAATCTGCAGTGCGTTGATCCAGTCGATCAGCTCTGAAGTGCTCGGCTTTTTGCGCACATCGCGGAGCGCCCTGATATCATAGAATACCTGCATCGCATTTTTCATGAGATTTTGCTCGACATCGGGATAATGGGTCTTGATAATCTCCTCCATCAGCTCCGCATCCGGGAAGTCAATATAGTGGAAGATACATCTCCTCAAAAAGGCATCTGGAAGCTCTTTCTCAGCGTTAGACGTGATGATCACGATGGGTCTGTGCTTTGCCTTGACAGTGCGTTTCGTCTCATGGATATAAAATTCCATCTGGTCAAGCTCCCACAGAAGGTCATTGGGAAACTCCAAATCCGCCTTGTCAATCTCATCGATTAAAAGAACAACCTGCTCGTCGCTCTCGAATGCCTCGCCAAGCTTTCCAAGCTTGATATAGCGCGCGATGTCGTCGACACCCTCCTCGCCGAACTGTCCGTCGTAAAGTCTCTGAATCGTATCGTACATGTACAGCCCGTCCTGCGCCTTTGTCGTGGACTTGATATTCCATATGATCAGCTTCTTGCCGAGGGAGTTGGCCACGGCCTGCGCGAGCATCGTTTTTCCCGTGCCCGGCTCCCCCTTGATCAAAAGCGGTTTCTTCAGCGCGATCGCCACATTGACACTCGCGAGAAGCTCCTCGCTTGCCACGTAATCCCGTGTGCTGTTAAATTCTGTGTTTGCCATTTTGTCCCTTTCCTTTCTCATCTGTAACTATTCAGAACCTGAATGGTTACTCTCATTTTATATTAAGGATCTGCTGGAAAACAACCGATGCATAATCTGCATTGGTTATTCTTCTGGCAGCTCCTGATAAATTTATCTTATTTTTTCTCCGAATCATCGGTTTCATCATAAATTATCCACAACTTATTGCTTTCAAAAAACATCGCAGACAAATTATCTGCCATATACTTCACGAATAACGGAATCTATAAATTCCTTTTCCACATCAGGATATTTAGAACAAATCTTCTGTGCGGCCATAGCAGCATTGCCATTTAATTCCCAATAGGCCTCTGCCATATTTCGAATTCCCTGCTTTCTCTCTTCTATTGCTTTTTTCCTTTCTTCTATTGCTTTTTTCCTTTCTTCTTCTATCATAGGTGCTGCCATTTCCATGATTGTCATAATCCCTTCCTCCTTCACATCCGTGGCCAACTCGATATTACTTACCTTAGATACCAATTCTACTACCATCTCCGCATTAAGCAGTTCATCTTTGGTTCCCTTTTCCCTGATCGCTCTATATTGATCTGCTAACCGTTTTGCCTCCTGCAGCGATATATTTCATTTTTAAACTCAATACCCTTTGCGGCAAGCACTACCAGCATATCTACCTGTAATGGTTCCCTCCCTAAAATGTATTCCCTGTGGAAATTGAGAACATCTGCGTTATCTGACAGCTCCAGTTCTGTAGCCGCACAATAGGCATTATGCCATTGAATGCTTTCTTCGTCCCTCGCATCCTGCTTTTTCTTCACGCTGCTTCACCTCATTATACTTTCATTGTATTGATTTCATAACAAACTGTCAATAGACACCTTTTTACAATACAAGCTTAGCAATCTCCCCGTTTCCAGGGTGTGGAATATCCAGTACATACTGCATTAACGTCCCATGGCATACTACAATCACTGCAGAATATTGTTTATATTTTTCCAGTACCGCATAAACTCGCTGTTTCATCTGGTCAGCAGACTCCCATATACAATTCTCATTTTGCGGGTGCACCCCATGATACATGGTTAATGCTTCGTAATTCTTTTCGGCCTCCTCGTCAGAGAGGTAATCAAAGGTTTGTATATTCGCCTGCCATTCATGCAGATCTGTTTCTACCCGAATATCCAACTGCAGTTTTTCTGACAAGATAGCAGCGGAATGTAACGCTCTCCCAAACGGTGATGTAACGATCAACTTTGCAC
>CAMWXA010000411.1 GCA_947178035.1 uncultured Lachnospiraceae bacterium
ATACAATCCTTCGCGCACAAAATAATTGTCTTCCATCGCAGTGCACTGTGGAAGATCCACTACTTTCTCGATTGAATGCGTCCTCGTAATCTCATCCGTCGTCACCAGAAAATAGTCATAATTGATCGTTGGGACAAATTCATTGACAGCCTCACCGGCGCCGCCGGAAGCGTACGACGCATCTCCCCATGTCGGATCGAGGTAGTAGTACTCACCATTTACCCGCACCAGATTCCATCCATGCCGCTCACCGTTTGTAAAGCCCGTCACCAGCAGACACTGAATGTCTGCCCTTTGCAGCATATACTGCATCGCCTTGGCATAGCCCTGGCACACAGACCTTCCCTGCAGAAACACAGAACGTATATTTTGATTATTCGCCGCAGCCTTGTCATATTCTGTACTGTTGATCAGCCATTCGTACAAATATTTGACCGTGCTGTACTCGTCCTCATTCAACGGAACCTGCTGAAAACACGCTGCAAGTCTCTGCTCGATCTCACGTTCAGCCTGCTCCACCTCCGCACGGGTCATGGAATAAGAGCCGCTGAATGTGATTCCTGTTGTGACATTGTTGAGTGTATATTCTGTATACTGATACCCCTCCACATAAAAAAGCTCTGGATGGTCATTCATCACGCAGGCAAACACAACATCCAGTACAGACTTATCCACAGTAGAAAGGGGCACACCGCTTTTCATATCAGTCAACGCATCCAATATCTCGAGATAAATCCTCTGTTTCTCCTCATCAAGATGATGATAGGCATAGTAAAGCTCCGAGACCTCCCTCAGGCTCTGCTCTTCTGCGGCTGTTTCCTCCTCATGGTTCTGCGGCTGTTCTGGTTCATACGTTCGTGTCTCCTCAGATCTTTCTTCCTCATGAATAATAGACTGCAGATTAAAATCGTCCTGATCCGCACAGCCCTGTACCAATACCATCATGATGCCGGCCAGCGCTGCCAGCATCACTGTCCCTCTTCTCATCAACGCTTTCTCATACTCCTAATTTTCATTAATTTCTGCCAAATTCTGAAAGTACAAGCCCTTTGTTCCGGTCAATCGTCATACCGATACTCCACTGATTGATAAACAGAAGAAGCGGATTCCCTTTCAAATCCTGTATCTTCTTCATGTCGGAAGTGCCAGAAAGCTTGTTCAAATCAATCTCATCCTTATTCTCAATCCAACGAATATATTCATATGGAAGTGGTTCGAGCCTGATGTCAACATTGTACTCATTTTCCAGTCGATACTTGAGCACATCGAACTGCAGTACACCCACCACGCCCACAATAATCTCTTCCATACCAGTATTAAATTCCTGAAATATCTGAATCGCGCCCTCCTGTGCAATCTGATTGACGCCCTTGATAAATTGTTTTCTCTTCATCGTGTCCATCTGCCGCACCCTCGCAAAATGCTCCGGCGCAAAAGTTGGTATTCCCTCATAACAGATATTATTTTTCGGTGCGCAGACGGTATCTCCTATGGAAAAAATACCCGGGTCAAACACGCCGATAATATCGCCAGCGTATGCCTCGTTCAGTATTTTCCGCTCATCCGCCATAATCTGCTGTGGCTGTGAGAGGCGCATCACTTTCCCGCCCTGCACATGCCTGACCTCCGCACTGGCATCAAACTTTCCAGAACAGATACGCATAAATGCGACTCTGTCGCGATGGGACTTGTTCATATTTGCCTGTATCTTGAACACAAAAGCAGAGAACTCATTGTCGACCGGGTCGATAGTCTCTCCCTGAGATACTCTTGGAAGCGGCGTTGTTGCCATCTTCAAAAAATTCTGCAAAAATACCTCCACGCCAAAGTTCGTGAGCGCTGAACCAAAGAAAACGGGTGTCAGCTTTCCCCTGCGCACTTCCTCAATATCAAACTCTGCACTTGCCCCGTCAAGAAGCTCAATCTCATCGCGCAGTGTAGTGAGCGCTTCATCGCCAATCTTTTCAAGCAATAACGCCTCATCGTCCATCGGAATAATGGTCGTCTCACCCTCCTTTGTCCCTTTCTGTGTATCAGAATACGTAAGCACATGATTTCCATGCCTGTCATAGACACCCTTGAAACGCTTTCCTGAACCGATCGGCCAATTGACAGGACAGGTCGCAATCCCAAGCTCCTTCTCAATCTCGTCGAGCAGTTCAAACGTATCATTCGCATCTCTGTCCATTTTATTGATGAACGTAAAAATCGGGATACCTCTCATACCACAGACTTTGAAAAGCTTTCTCGTCTGTGCCTCAACACCCTTTGATGCATCGATCACCATAACTGCTGAATCAGCAGCCATAAGGGTTCTGTATGTATCCTCCGAAAAATCCTGATGCCCCGGGGTATCCAGGATATTGATACAGTAACCATCGTAATTAAACTGCAAAACGGAGGATGTAACTGAGATACCTCTCTCCTTCTCAATCTCCATCCAGTCTGACACTGCATGTCTTGCAGTAGCCTTACCCTTGACGCTTCCAGCAAGGTTGATGGCTCCTCCATATAGCAAAAATTTCTCTGTCAAAGTCGTCTTACCAGCATCAGGATGCGAGATAATGGCAAAAGTTCTCCTCTTATTTATTTCGTCTGCAATCGTACTCACTGATCTATCCTCCGTTTTATTTATCTTATATCTAATTTCTATCGTACATGCTGGTGCCCGACACTTTCTGTTCTATCTCTAAATAGTCAAGCACTGTCGCCGCAATATCTGCAAATGTCTCCCGCGTGCCATAGTTAATCGGTTTTATCTTTTGACCATACATAATAAAGGGCGTGTGCTCCCTCGTGTGGTCTGTCGTTTTTGTATACGCCGGGTCACAGCCATGGTCAGCTGTGATCATCAGCACATCCTCCTCACGAAGTTTTCCCATGATTTCAGGAAGCTTCTCATCAAAATATGTCATTGCCTTCGCATAACCGTCAATATCCCTGCGATGTCCATACAGCATATCATAATCGACAAGATTGATGAAACACAACCCCTCAAAATCCTTGTCAAGATACGCGAGCGTGCGCTCGATGCCCTCTGCATTCCCACTCGTGTATACAAACTCTGTGATGCCTTTCCCGGCAAAAATATCATTGATCTTTCCCACTGCAATCACGTCCCTGCCTGCCTCTTTGATCTGGTCAAGCATTGTTGTCTGCGGCGGCAGCAGAGAATAGTCATGTCGGTGGGATGTCCTGGTATAATTTCCCGATGTGCCGACAAATGGTCTCGCGATGACGCGCCCTACACCATGTTTTCCCTGAAGCATTGCCCTTGCCTTCCTGCAATAATCATACAGTGTCTCCAACGGTACAATCTCCTCATGTGCAGCAATTTGAAATACACTGTCCGCGGACGTATATACAATCAAATCCCCTGTCCTTACATGCTCATCACCGTAATCTTTGATCACCTCTGTGCCGGAGTAAGTCGCGTTGCAGAGCACGCCTCTGCCCGTAAGCTTCGTAAACGCTTCAAGTACTTCCTCGGGAAATCCGTCTGGATAGGTCGGCAGTGGATTTTCTGATATCATGCCGGCAATTTCCCAATGTCCTATGGTCGTATCTTTTCCCCGGGAAGCTTCCTTCATCCTCGCAACTGCTGCAAGCGGCGCCTCAGCGATTTGCTGTTTTTCACACTTTACACCCTCAATATTGAAAAGTCCCAGTTTCTGTAAATTTGGCACATGAAAATAGGCGCTTGTGGAAACAGATCCTATGGTATTTGTACCCTTGTCACCATAGGCACCTGCATCCTCCATCTCACCAATTCCAAAGCTATCCAATACGATTAAAAAGACTCTTTTCATATGTGCTCCTTTCCGCCAGACTACGATGGCAATGTTATATTACATGTGCTATTAACGCAATTTTAACATGACACTTTAGTATATCACATCTATCCAATTAATTCCATACATTTTAAAACTTGTTTGCATTGTCCTGCTGCGTTACTGTTCACAGGTCAGGAATGCGCTGGACTGCGCATTCCGTGAAAAAACGT
>CAMWXA010000412.1 GCA_947178035.1 uncultured Lachnospiraceae bacterium
TTCGTGTGAATCTCAATCCTTAAATTGATTCAGGATTGAGATTCACAGATGTTTTTTGGTTACAGTTCACAGGCCAATGTCATTAAGTTAAGAGAGCCCTTATAAACACTGGGTTTATCCGCAATTTATATACTAATTTCATGCATTTTTTGGTTACACCCCCTTTAAAATCAGAGGGGTGTAACCAAAATTCTGACCAAAACAGCCTGTGAAAGAACCAGAAAAGCCCATAAATCAGGCATCTTTAATACATTTACTTAACTTAATGACATTGGGGAGTGAACTGTAACAACAGGATTCCCGCTATCGAAAAATAATTGACGAAACAGCCAAATAATACTATAATAGTGGTATTCGGTAAAAATAAAATCTTTATTAATATTTTATAAAAAGAGATTGGAGAGAGAATACTTTATGAAAAAATTGGAAGAATACGTAAGAGCAATACCTGATTTTCCGGAGCCGGGCATCATATTCCGCGATGTGACAAGTGTGCTGCAGGACGCCGACGGCCTGCATCTTGCCATTGATACGATGCAGGATTTGGTAAAAGATCTGGAATTCGATGTTGTGGCGGGCGCCGAGTCCAGAGGATTTATTTTTGGAACACCAATCGCATATAATAATCATAAGCCCTTTGTCCTGATCAGAAAGAAAGGAAAACTTCCGCGCGAGACAGTTTCTATCGATTACGATCTTGAGTATGGCAAGGCGACCATCGAGATGCATAAAGATTCCATTCAGCCGGGACAGAAGGTACTTGTGGTAGATGACCTGATTGCTACGGGCGGAACGACGGAAGCGATGATCAAGCTGATCGAATCACTTGGCGGAGAAGTGGTAGGCGTGGTCGTTCTGATGGAGCTGGCTGGATTAAAGGGCAGGGACAGGATTGCAGGCTATAGGCTTGATTCCGCGATCATCTATGAGGGCAAATGAAAAATCAGTGATTTTTCATTCGAATTTGCTGTTTGACGAATATATTGGATATGGCTGGTGATGCGAAGTGACAGATGAGAAACAGACAAGAACAGGGGCATATGAAGATTCCCTGATTATAAAGGGGAGTAAGGCTGGTCCTAAAAAAATAGATGAACGAAAAATTGAATATATCAAAGAATTCCAGAGCCCCGATGAGTTATATCAGGGGCTTATTCGGCGTGTGCACAAATATCATCCGTCAGATGATATTTCGATGATTGACAAAGCTTATGCGACAGCCTGCGAAGCGCACAAGGAGCAGGTAAGAAAATCGGGGGAACCATACATTATTCATCCATTGTGTGTAGCGATTATCCTTGCGGATCTGGAGCTTGACAAGGAGACGATCATTGCGGGGCTTTTGCATGATGTCGTCGAAGATACGGTGATGACAAATGAGGAGCTCAAGGAACAGTTTGGTCCCGATGTTGAGCTTCTCGTCGATGGTGTTACCAAACTGGAACAGCTGCAGTACACGGGGGATGCGACGCCTGACCGGCTGACAAGCCGCGAGGAGCTGCAGGCTGAGAATCTGAGAAAGATGTTTCTGGCGATGGCAAAGGATATCCGGGTAATACTGATCAAGCTTGCTGACCGTCTCCACAATATGCGGACATTGAAATACAAGTCGCCGGAGAGTCAGAAGCGCATTGCCAGAGAGACACTGGATATTTACTCACCGCTTGCGGAGCGCCTTGGTATCTCGAAGATTAAGATTGAACTGGATGATTTGTCCTTAAAATATCTGGAGCCGGAAGCGTATTATGATCTGGTAGAAAAAATTGCCCTTCGAAAAGATGCGCGCGAGCGATATGTGCAGGATATCGTGGATGAAGTGACAGAGCACATCACGGATGCCGGGATCGAGGCGCAGATTGACGGGCGTGTAAAGCATTTTTTCAGTATATATAAGAAAATGAAAAATCAGGGAAAGACGATAGACCAGATTTACGATCTGTTTGCAGTGCGCATTATCGTCGATTCTGTAAAGGACTGTTACGCTGCGCTGGGTGTGATTCATGAGATGTATAAACCGATGCCCGGGCGGTTCAAAGATTATATCTCTATGCCGAAAGCAAATATGTATCAGTCGCTGCACACGACATTGATCGGTTCCACAGGAACACCGTTTGAGATACAGATCCGGACTTTCGAGATGCACAGGGTCGCTGAGTATGGTATCGCTGCGCATTGGAAGTACAAGGAAGCAAGCGATGGAAAGGTATCGACAGGGGGCGAGGACGAGAAGCTTGCATGGCTCAGCCAGATTCTGGAGTGGCAGAAGGATATGTCTGACAACAAGGAATTTATGAAGCTTTTGAAGAGCGATCTCGATCTGTTCTCAGATCATGTCTACTGTTTTACACCGGCTGGCGATGTCAAGAATCTTCCGGCTGGTTCCACGCCGATTGACTTTGCCTACAGCGTTCACAGTGCGGTTGGAAACAAGATGATCGGTGCAAGGGTAAACGGCAAGCTTGTCACAATCGACTATCAGATCAATAACGGTGACTGTATTGAAATCATGACTTCCCAGAACTCTAAGGGGCCAAGCCGCGACTGGCTGAACATTGTGAAATCATCACAGGCAAAAAATAAGATATCACAGTGGTTTAAGAGCGAACTGAAAGAAGACAACATCATAAAAGGAAGAGAACTCATACACAATTACTGCAGGGCAAAAAATATCATGCTGGCAGACTTGTTGATATCGAAATATCAGAATGCGGTGATGCGCAGGTACGGATTTAATGACTGGGATGCACTTCTTGCGGCAATCGGACACGGCGCGCTCAAGGAAGGGCAGATCATTAACCGTATGCAGGAGCTGCATGCGAAGGAACATAAAAAACAGGAGTCCGATGAGGAGCTGCTGGCTTATATACAGGAGTCGGCTGCCAACAAGCAGATGAAACCGAAGGGAAAAACAGGGATCACTGTAAAGGGAATCCATGATGTGGCAGTGCGGTTTTCCCGCTGTTGTGCACCAGTGCCAGGCGATGAGATTGTCGGGTTTGTCACGCGCGGGCGCGGGGTTTCCATACACAGGACGGACTGTATCAACATTATGAGCCTGTCCGATCTGGAACGCTCCAGACTGATTGATGCGGAGTGGGAGCCGGAGGCAGCAGCGGATCGGAATGAGAAGTATCTGACAGAGATTGTGATTTATGCACACAACAGGAGTGGTCTGCTGGCGGATATCACAAAGGTGCTTACAGAGAAAAATATAGATATTCGTTCTGTGAATACCAGAACGAATAAGCAAGATGTTGCCACGATGGGAATGACATTTGAGATCGGCAGCAGGGAAGAACTTCAGATGATTGTTGATAAACTGAAAACGATAGACAGTGTGATAGATATTGAAAGGACGACGGGCTGATATGGCAGATTTAAAGGTGAAGAGACGGGTACTGAGTGCCTGCCAGACGAATTGTTATTACGTGTACAAGGAAGGGGCAGACGAGATTGTCATAATCGATCCAGGCGATAATGGAGAAGTGGTATTTGACGATGTGAAGGGTCTTGGTTTTGAGAAGATCGCAGGGATTCTGTTGACACATGGTCATGGCGATCATACGGGCGGTGCCCTGAAACTGAAGGAACTCAGCGGTGCAAAAATTTACGCCTATGAGGACGAGGCAGAGATTTTGAAAGATCCGGAGAAAAACCTGTCGGGATGGTTTGGCAAGGCGTATGGATTTGAGGCGGACGAATATCTGCATGATAAACAGACTCTTAGTATGGCGGGAGTTGATTTCGAGGTGATACATACGCCGGGACATACGAAGGGTGGCTGCTGTTTTTATGATGCAGAAGATAAGACGATGTTTTGCGGCGATACCATATTCAATGGTTCGGTTGGAAGGACTGACTTTTATTCAGGTTCCATGAGGCAGCTGGGAGATTCCATCCGCGAGCGGATTATGACCCTTCCCGATGATGTGAAGCTCTATTCGGGACATGGAGATGCTACGACAGTCGGAT
>CAMWXA010000413.1 GCA_947178035.1 uncultured Lachnospiraceae bacterium
TCCCTGTCGTTGCGACGGATTGTCCCTGCGGGGGACCGGCGGCTCTGATCGAGACCGGCGTGAATGGATTGCTTGTGCCAGTTGGGGATGCCTTTGCACTTGCCGATGCATTCCGCAGGATTTTCGAGGATAAAGACGCTGAACGAAAGATGCGGGAGAAGGCTTACATGATCGCGGAAAAGCTGGCGCCTGACAGGGTTATTCCAGAGTGGGAAGCGTACTTGAACAGAATATAGCAAAACAATAAAATATGAGGTAACTATTCAAATACGTTCTGGATAGTTACTTTTTTCGTTTGGCGATTGTTAAGAAAATATAAAAAAACAAAAATGACCACGAGTCATTATTGAAATTTGGAAAGAGTTGTAATATACTATTCTACACATGACAAGGATATTGAAAAGGAGAGGATGAAAATGGACGAACAACCAAAGAAAGGCGGTGAGGATGGCGGATTTATGATTAAAGTTGCCACCTTTATCGTAGACAGGCGCAACCTGTTTTTTCTGTTATTTGGGATCGCACTGATCTTTTCTGTGGTGTCAATGAATTGGGTAGCAGTAGAAAATGCACTTTCCGCATACCTGCCGGACACGACGGAGACGAGTCAGGGACTTGACCGCATGGAAGAGCAATTTATCACCTATGGCACGGCCAAGGTTATGGTGATGAACATTCCGTATGACGAGGCGGAGAAAATCTATGAGGAGCTTCAGGAGCTCAGCAGTATCATCATGCTTGACTTTGATAATTCAAAGAGTCATTATAACAATTTCTCGGCGCTGTACAGTATTACGTTTGGCTATGAGGAGACGGATGAAAGAGCACTGGAGGCACTCGATGAAGTCCGGGCGATGCTCGATGGATATGATACCTACATATCTACTTCTATGGGTGATGCATCGGCAGAACAGCTGGCGAAGGAAATGTCTGTGATCAGCGTGCTTGTCGCGATAGTGGTTGTCTCCGTACTTCTGCTGACATCGCAGACCTGGGCGGAGGTGCCTGTACTACTCCTGACATTTTGTTCGGCAGCGCTGATCACCAAAGGAACGAATTTTATGATGGGAACGATCTCCTTTGTGTCAGACTCCGTTACGATTGTGCTGCAGCTTGCACTGTCTGTAGACTATGCAGTTATTTTCTGTAACCGTTATAAAGAAGAGCATCAGACACTTGGTATCCGGGAGGCAGATATCGTGGCACTCAGCAAAGCCATACCGGAGATATTCTCAAGTTCTCTGACCACAATGGGCGGTCTGATTGCCATGATGTTTATGCAGTTTGGCATTGGCAGCGATATGGCGCTCTGCCTGATCAGGGCGATTCTGCTGAGCCTGCTTGCAGTATTTTTATTGATGCCAGGGCTGATTATGCTCTTTGGCAAGGCGATGGATAAGACAAAGCATAAGAGTTTTATCCCGGATATTCCGTTTGTCGGCAAGTTTGCATACAAGACAAGATACATCATCCCGCCAATATTTGTAGTGGTGCTGGTCGGCGCATACATCGTTCAATCTCATTGTCCTTATGTATATGGTTATACACAGCTTGAAACACCTGTGCAGAGTGATGCCATGATGGTCGATGAGATGATTGAGGAGAGCTTTGGCGCTGAAAATTTTGTGGCACTTGTCGTTCCGGCCGGAAACTATGAAACGGAGCGAAAGCTCCTCAATGAGCTGGATGCCAGGCCGGAGGTAGACCACTCGCAGGGATTAGCCAACACGGAAGCGATGGATGGCTATATGCTGACTGACAGGCTGACAGCCAGGGATTTTTCGGAGTTATTGGAGCTCGACTATGAGGTGGCGGAGCTGTTGTATATGGCATACGCGGTGAATGACGAGAATTACGCCAAGATTGTAAACGGATTTTCCAACTACAGTGTTCCGCTGATTGATATGTTTATGTTTCTCTACGAGGAGGTGGATGAAGGGTATGTCACTCTGGATGATGACCTGATGGATACATTGGAAGATGCGCACACCAAGATGCAGATTGCACTTGACCAGCTGCAGGGAAAATCGTACAGCCGTATGCTGATCTATCTGACACTGCCAGAGGAGGGGGATGAGACGTTTGCCTTTTTGGATGAAATGCATGAGATTGCAGGTAAGTACTATGACCAGACAGAAGTGCTGGTACCCGGAGAGTCGACCAGCCAATATGACCTTTACAAGACTTTTCAGAGAGACAACACGGTCGTCAATGTAGTTTCTATCCTTGCAGTGCTTATCGTTTTGCTGTTTACGTTTATGTCGGCAGGGATGCCTGTGCTTCTGATCGCAGTGATTCAGGGGGTTATATGGGTGAACTTCTCCTTCCCTTCTGTGGAGCAGAAGAATGTGTTCTTCCTGAGTGCCATGATCGTGTCTTCCATTCAGATGGGTGCGAATATTGACTATGCGATCGTTATCTCAGGCCGATTCCTGGAGATCAAGGATAAAATGCCAAAGAGGGATGCGATTATTGAGACGATGAACTTTGCCTTCCCGACAATCGTCACATCTGGTACAATGCTTGCACTTGCAGGGATTTTTATCGGGCAGATGTCCTCCGACGGCGCAGTGTGCGGTATCGGACAGTGTCTTGGAAGAGGTACGATTCTTTCGATCTTTACAGTTATGTTTGTGCTTCCGCAGATTCTTCTGCTGGGAGAGAAGATTATTGACAGAACTTCCTTTGCAGTGTCAATTCCGTTGAAGCTGGAGCGCGTCAGCGGTCTGATGCGTGTCGATGGTATCATACAGGGCCAGATCAATGGTACCATCATCGGTGAGGTGCACGGTCTGGTGCGCGGTGATGCAAGTCTGTTTGTCAATATGGGTAAGCTGGAACAGCGCGAGGACGATGGAAGTGATTTAAAGGAACTGATGCAGAAGGAAGAAGGTGAAGAGCATGCGTAAAATACATAGCCGGTTATGTGCGTTAATGCTGGCTACAGCAGTGTCTATTGGCATGATCCCTGCGCAGAGTATCCGTGCGGCAGAAAATACAGCAAAAGAGGAGGACGAGATAAAGTATGAGCGTATCGATATCAGTACAGCGGAGGAGTTTGCGGAGTTTGCGTCAAACTGTTATCTTGATTCCTGGTCGGAAAACAAGTATGTAAGCCTCAAGGCAGATATCGACCTCACAGGGACACAAATTCGTGTGATTCCTGTGTTTAATGGAACTTTTGACGGTGTAGGACACACGATTTCAGGCTTTGACTACATGGGGGACGGATATGTGGTAGGACTGTTCCGCTATGTGGAAAATCAGGGACTGATACAAAACCTGACATTAAAGGGCAATATCGAGTCCGAAAATCAAAAGGAATGCATCGGAAGTGTCTGCGGTGTGAATTATGGCACGATAAAAAACTGTACCTTTCAGGGAACGGTGAGCGGACGCGACACCGTTGGCGGAATTGCCGGGATAAACGGTGACACAGGTGTCATTACCGGATGTTCTGTGAAAGGAAGGATTACAGGGTATTATGCAACGGGAGGAATTGCCGGCGTTAACCATGGTACCGTGAATTACTGCTCAAACCGCGCAGGAATCAATGACAACAGCGCCTGGGTTGAGGAGGATGACGAGATGGGAACCGGCATGGGAATTCTCGAAAGCCTGGCTGATGATGGGGACAGCGAGCTGTACAGCGGCGTTGACACAGGCGGAATCGCGGGATTTTCGGATGGCCTGATTGTGCGGTGTACGAATGCGGGAACCGTCGGATATGAGCACACAGGTTATAATATCGGCGGAATCGTGGGACGTCAGTCAGGTATTGTATCATATAGTACGAATAATGGTACCGTGTATGGGCGCAAGGATGTCGGCGGAATTGTGGGACAGATGGAGCCTTTTATCGAGATCAACGAGGCGGAGTCCATCAGAAATGCAGTCGATAAGCTGCATGACCTGATTGACAAGACGATAGATGATATGCAGGCGGCAAAGGACAGTGTGAAAC
>CAMWXA010000414.1 GCA_947178035.1 uncultured Lachnospiraceae bacterium
GTTTGCCAATCTATCATTCTTATCCCCAATTCCATAAAAAATAAGAAATGCAAGTTCAGATAAACTATCGATCAATCTTGTTGTTATTTGAAATCCACCTTTGCGTTGGTTTTGTTTATCTATAATAGCTTAAATTTATGTATCAGAACGTCCTTCTCCGAAATGAAAGTGAACAAAAGAAAACCTCCAAATTTTCGTCTAACTTGGAAGTTTTCTTCTGATCGCTTTCTTTTAAAGTTATTTTACTTATCTGTCCATCAATTTATAGCTTATTTCCCTTACAGCCCCTAACTGTTTTTCAAACATAATATCCCATAAATCCAAACATTTTTCGGCAATTTGTTTCTCTGTTTTCTTTTCAGAATTAGCAGTCTCATCATATAAAGCCATAATTAATTTCGATATTTCATTCTCAATCCCCCATTGAACTCTCAATTTGTCTTTTTCCATCTGCAGCACATTTTCACATAATGCAATAATAATATCTGCATAATCCACAACGGAAACCGCACTTTCCTCCAGGAAATGTGTAAACGCATATGTGGTTCTTCGCCCCGCATTTGACTTCATTAATTCCCGTAAAAATTCTTTGTCGCGTTTCGTATCAATATTTTCATTTTTAAAAATCAATGATAACGGACCCCCCTCGTCAATATCAAACTTTTTATATTTCAAAATAATTTCTTGAGCAAGTTCCCGATATTTGTCAATTTTCAAATACATCACAGCCCTATGCAATATCGCTCCCATCTGTTCCTTGCTCTTCGTTCCAATGTCAGATATTATATCCTCAAACTCATGATACCTTATATAAAAATCACAAACTGCATGACCTCCTAACACGATCAACTCTTTATCTGCGGATTCCATACATTGTTTTACTACTTTGAGTATTCTTTTTCCATACTTAGGATACAGCCTAAGAAACATAACTTCTGAGTCATGAAAATCCGCCGTTCTGATATCAGTTTCATATAGGGACATGATCCTTTCTTAAAATGCCTAACTTGTCCAATCAATTCTGTACATACTGAAAGCGCCTCAATTGAATTAGCCTGTGTCCATCTCAACGCATCCAACTGGTCCAGTATGATAACTGCCTTCTCATTCCTTGAAATGCAGTGCATGGCATAAACGATGGAACCGGACAATCCCAGTTCCCTGCCCCATGTATCACAATTCCTGTGTGGTATTCTACGGTCAAGCTTTATGACAATATTCGGAATATTCTCTTCTGCACAGTAATTCATGACGGCTTCCGTGCAGCCACTCTTCCCATATCCTGCTCCACCGGAAATAATAAATGACTTTTCAAATTTTATTGCATTAATACAGTCATCAAATTCCTTTCTGTGAACCAGTCCACCTTTTAATGGTTTAAAAGCATTTCTATACTCCTGATTTATTTGAATAAGCCTTGGAAAAATTCGATCATCACCATCACGCAAACGCATTTCAATTCTCTGCTCTTTGAAATAATTCAACAAAAATGGCTGCGTAATTTCCACACCCAGTATATCTTTCATGCAGACTAAGGAAACCATCGCATTGTAAACAGTATCCCTGTCATTTCTAAATAAAAAACGAATACTCTGGTCTATGTTTTCCTGAATTCCTGCTTCTGAAATCTGTTTATAAAAAATTCTCCTCAAATAATCTATACTTTTTAGTCTGTCAACTCTTCCATAATCGCTATCTTCAGAAACATTTAGCCCCATTTCCAAACAAAATTCCAGATAAAACTTTTGAAATTCTTTACTGCTCTCCATGATTTGAATGTTATAAAAATCATCTGCTTTGCCACTTGTATTTAGCGCTCGGTCATGAAGATCTACTAAAAAAGAACACGTCAATGGACTAACTAACGCCACTTTTCTGTTATTGTCCCTATTTAACTGAAAATCCCATGTTTTAAGTATTCTTTTTGCTTTGAGATCTGACATATCCCAATACTCTTTACTCGCATTTCTGGCTTTACACTGTTGATGCTCCTTTTCATTCTTCATTGTAGCAACCAGGATATCCGTTCCTTTTTCATCATCACCTAATGCCTCTATAACAACACTATAATTTACTTCATCAATAATTTTAAGCATCTCATAAATAGCACAATTATGTTCGTATCTATTTCCCTGTTTATCTGCTCTTCCTCCAAGTTCAAATGGCATACTATTCCCCCCTGATATTTGTATTGATATATTCATCCTTTCTTTTTTACAGGTTAGATTACTTTATTTTAAAATACTGTAAATTGGTTCATTGTAGTCGTACCTATTTCATTTGTAAAATATTGTACCATAAACTATTTTTTCTGATAAGAAAACCTCCAAATCTCTAAGGACTTGGAGGCCAATCTGTCACCCTCTATTTTTAATTATACCAATTCCAGTTCCCTACCCTTAATAATTGCAGCTACATCTTCAATATCATTATCTGTAGCTGCCGCTATCTGCTCTGCTGTGAATCCATTTTTGTACATACTAATAATAATTTTTGCTTTCTCTCTAGCCTCACCAATCGCAATACCTTTATCCTCAATTCCCTGGCTCAAGTTACACATGACACTCACATCCTTTCTAATATTCTCCTCAATAGGAATATCATACTCATTTTCAATTATATCTAACCGCTCTTCTACTGTAAGTTCTTCTGATAGCAAAGTTCCAAGCAAACGATGTAATTCGTACTTCTCATCATGTTTGGGAAGCTCGTTCGACAATCCAATCATAACAATATTCAGCAGATCCATCTTTCCCTTCCATTGATAAGAACCTATCACGTTATCCTTAGCAAGATGTATATGACTCATGCTGTTTTCATCCGTGTTCATACATACCCATATGGAATATACACGTTTTATGTCATTATAATTTGTATTTTTGAAATCTCTTTCCTTCTGTGACGAAATCAGACGGCTTACATAAAAGATTGCCCTGTTCAATATATCATACTCATTTGGCTCATCCTTTTGTGCTTCTAGATTTATGATAATCTGTGTAAGGCCATCTTTCATTCTCACATAAAAAACAATGTCAAATCTTACCAATCCCTCATTAATCTCAACATTTTCTGAATTAAAACCGACAACTCTCTGTCCTTCTTTTTCAACATTCTTATTGGTAAATCCTGGTTCAACTGGAACCACACTGATAAAGGGTTCTCCTTCAATAAAAGAAACAACTTTTTTAGGATTCATACCCTTAAATTCATCTACTGTTTTTACCAATATATGCGCCAATATGATTTTCTGTCCTAGCAGACGTTTCGCACTGGCATCATACTGCGCTTTCTTATCTGTTGCTATTACTGCATTTTTCGCTTCTGTATCCACAGGTGTCCTCCTTTTGCATATGATATAGTCATTTACAAAAAGATATATGACCACACCTATATTATATCGTACTCCTTGTTTCAAAACAACAAAAACTTACTTCGTTTCCATATTATCTTCCAAATTGATTACCCGCGGCACATATCCATAATATCTGCAGACCAGCATCTCTAATGCAGGAAATGAGTATTCCTCATAAGAAAATAATTCATTTTTGTATTGTTCGAGAATATAATCTATTCTTTCCACAAATGTATCAAAATCCTTTTCTGTCCTTATTTCAATTCCCTCTCCTGCTTTCACCATCGCATCGTACTCGTATAAAAACTCTTCCTCGTCCGCTCTCAAAAACCAGACACACTTTGTTACATTTTCTAAATCTTTATCTAAAAACTCTTTGAGGTTCATGTATAGTTCTTCTTCCCTCAATACACCTATCCATAACAAAAAATATCCCCATAATCCCGATGTTTCATAATCTTCAACAGTATTTTCCATTTCAATATCTACTGCATCCTGAAACGAATCTGTCGGAGTTGGATATTTCCTATAAATCATATAATAATTCATTAAATACATTGTCTGAGTGTTCAGATAATAAC
>CAMWXA010000415.1 GCA_947178035.1 uncultured Lachnospiraceae bacterium
CTTAACCTCTCCAAAAGCTCATCTTTTGACACAGTAGCGGTTCCTCTCTTCCCAATGACAACGCCCGCAGCAATGTTTGCAAGGACTGCCGCATCATCAAGAGAAAGCCTGCTCGCAAGTCCCAAAGTGATTGTACTAATCACGGTATCTCCTGCGCCCGTCACATCAAACACCTGTACTGCCTTTGATGCATAATCCTTTCTTTCCCTTCCATGCTCAAAAATTGAAATCCCCTCGGAGCCTCTCGTCACAATAATACTTTTTGCCCTAGAGCGTCTTAAATAGGTCCTGCCCGCCTGATCCAGGGACTCCAAATCGTTTATCTTAATATTGACCGCATTCTCTAACTCCAAATTATTGGGTTTTACAAAATCCGCATTCTCAAAAGCCTCAATAGAACGGCTTTTGGAATCAATTGTCACAATCACATGATTTTCATTGCAGATACGGATAATACTTCGCACGAAATCAGGATTATCAAATACACCTTTACAGTAGTCCGAAAGCACTACTGCATCCCACTCCGAAATATGTTGTGTGATATAACATAAGATTTTGGCCTGCGTAATCTCTTGTATCGGACTGTTGTTCTCCCGATCCACGCGCAGAAGCTGCTGCACTTTCGTCGCAAATCTGGTCTTTATGGTTGTCATCCGGTTTTCTTCCACAACAATTCCCTCTGTATCGATATCAGATGCGCTTAAAAATTCGCGCAGCCATAGGCCGCCATCATCCTTTCCCACGACGCCCGCCATGAAGATCTTCCCTCCCATAGCATGCATATTCAGCGCTACATTGGAAGCACCGCCTGCGCTTCGCTCTGTCCCTTTGTAATTTAAGACAGGCACTGGTGCCTCCGGCGATATTCTGCCAACCTTTCCCAGAATGTATTCATCTACCATCAGATCCCCAAGTACCAGAATGCGCTTCCTCTCAAATTCTGTCTGAACAGTTTTCGCCAATCTTTCTTGTATCATAAAGTTATAATCCTTTCACCATTCCTGCAGCATCCTGCCGTTCCGCAAAAATTCAGCTCCCTTTCTATAAGAATGCCCATTGCGGCACACGAATATTATAAAGCATTTAAAGACGGCTTGCAATGACTTTTGCCAGTGTGATAACCTTTTCTCATTTTCATGGTTATTGCTTACGTCTTCCATCAGCAAAATTGTGCCAGAGTCAGAGGAAGCCTGAACAGCAGCGAACTGTAAGTCATTACTGCCATTGGTCAATTCTGTCCCTTGAAAATTGCTTAAGTCTTCATTATAATACTTATATCGTAGCTATTCAGAATCTTCATAGTTACAGACCCATCTCTCGATTTTCTAATAGACTACGCAGCAATGCGTAGTCTTCATATCTATGAGAGCTGTTTATGCATGTTAAAAAGCCGTTAAAAAACAGAATGTGACCAGCAAGCGCCGCAATAAATTGCAATTTTGAAAATATTGATTCCAATATAGAAGAAAAAGGCTTCCCGATTCCCGGAAAACCTTATACATTCAAGCAGTATTCCATATTCAACGCGTTGTCATTAAAAAAAATATATCTTTGACGCCTAACCAAATCAATCCCCAGGAACCGCATACTCTGCAAGTACACCAAAAATCTTTTCCATATCAAAGGGCTTCGTCAGGTGATCATTCATCCCAGCCTCTCTTGTCCGTCTGATATCCTCCTCACAGTCATTCGCCGTCAGCGCCAAAATCGGAATCGTCTTTGCATCTGGCCGTTCCATCGCGCGGATTTGCTTCGTGGCCTCCACTCCGTCCAAAACCGGCATATGCATATCCATCAAAATCACGTCAAATGTTCCCGGAGGATTTTCTCCAAACAGATCCACCGCAATCTGTCCGTTCTCTGCCCCTGTGACAATCAGCCCTCTCTCCTTAAGAACTTCCTGGACTATATCCAGATTCAGCTCATTGTCCTCGACCACTAAAACCTTCATTCCAACAATGACATCAATCTCATTTTCGTTGTTATCTAATACGTTTTCTGATATTTTTCTCTTTTCTTCCATATAAATGCCTCATCTGATACTTTTCTTTATAAATAACTAAGGAACTGTTAATTCTGCACTTTGATCTGTTCTTCCTTGATTATCGGATACGGATTCAACTGTATTCGGCTCCTCACTGTCCGCTATCTTAATCCTCTTTCATTGACAGCCTCCTAGAGCGTGTTTGAAAAATCATTCCCACCATCTGCATAACGACGCGTACGCGTCGTATTCACCACTTTGCGCGATATTTGCGCCAAATTCAGGTTACATAAGGCATTGCCCTTTATGCCTTTGCCTTCTATGCGCCCTTCATTTGGCACAAATCTCCCACAAATTGTGACGCACATCTGACGGAAAGCATTTTTCAAACACGCTCTAGCACAACAGATTAAATTAGGATAAGATGGAACATATAGAGTGGAAATTTGTAAAATATAAAAGATGATGCATATGACAGTGCATAAAACTCAGTTAAGATTAGCGCAAAAGGGCGGTGAATTGAAATGGAAATATATATAAAAGAAATACAATGTGATTGGTATATGGGGAGTGAGGATTTTTATGAGAATACTCAGATAACAATTGATTTGATTAAAAAAATTAAAAAAAGTATTCTGCGGAATGAGGAGGGTGGACCATATAATATATATGCGGCATATGATGACGCCAATTGGCTTCAGATGTTGTTCAGAAAGGATTTGGTTTCAATAGAAATTATTTGTGAACCGAATCATCAGTATGTATATTATGATAAAAAGTATGAGGGTCAGACCGGATTAGAATTCATAGAGTTTGACCAGGGCTTATGTCCAAGAATAGAGGCATGTGAAGACATGACATTGGCTGCAAATATTTTCGAAGAGTGGGCAATGTATGGAAAACTGTATCCTGCAACATGGGCAGATCTGAATGCTGCACCCAATTTTTTTGCTGAATATTACCCGAAGGGAAAACAGGAACCTTTATGCAGATTGTCCATTCATGGAATCGGACAAAGCAAAAGCAGGACTGTTGTTTTTTTGAAAAAGTATTTTAAGGATCATGATTTTAATCAAACATTGAAACGCTTGGAACAATTTCCGATAATTTTGTGTGTTTATTATGAAGATAGTATTTTATCTATAGAAAAAGACTTGAAAAGAATAGGAGCTGATTATAGAAAAGAAGAAGTATCTGTAGATGATTATGAAAAATTTCGTTTAGATAATGTAAAGGCATGGTCATGTATGATGGATTATCTGCATTTATGAAAAATATAGACAATTTTGAATGATTCATGGAAGAAATATAGAACATGGATAGGGGTATATTTTTAAGTGCTTCGGGTGTGGAGAAGTTGTAGGACAGGGTTAAGAGTAATGGGTATGGAAATACCAGAAATATATTTTCAATCGCATACACTCTGGCCGCGATTGACAAATTAGAGAGCAAAAATATTTTTTACCAATAATTTTGTCAAAATGTAAAAAATCCATCCACATTTGCCTGAAAAATGCAGCGAAAATGGGCACGACACTCTACCATTGACATTGAATCGGAGAAATGGGCTATTTTGACAAAATAAGAGGAAAATTTGTGACATCTCATGAAGTTATTGACAATAATACATCTAAAGTAGATTTTATACAGGAAGCGGATGATATTGCGGAGATGAGTAGAAATGAGGAACTGCGAGATACGGGAAAGTAGATGACAGGACATAAGGCAGGATCACTAAAACATTCCATGGCAGAAAATATTGTAAAGGATTATCAGAATAATATAGCTGACAGAAATTTGGATATGGAAATTCATTATAAAGGAAACACAGCTGCTGTGGGTAATGCAAATATCAATGGATATAGGGCAGGTAATTTAACAATTATCTAAATTTAGAAAAGTAGGAGGTACACATATGTTAGGAGAGATAGATGTATCA